>DASWGE010000001.1:0-3026 GCA_036393895.1 Streptosporangiaceae bacterium
TTCCCTGGTCTCACCGGGCCCCCAGCGGACTGACGCTCCGGCCGGAATGTCGAGGCGGTAGCCGACGGCGGCCGCGCGGTCGAACTCGAGCCGCGGATTGACCCGCCAGAACGGGTAGTGCGAAGAGACCCTGATCGGCCTGAGCGACCGGCTGGTCACTGTGATCCGGCGCCGCGCCAGGCCGACCGCGAGCGCGATGTCCCGAGCCGGGCTGCGGACTTCGCCAGGGCTACCGACCTCCGCGCGGCTACGGACCTCGCCGGCGAAGCCTGTCACGGCCCGCCCCACGGGTCGCGGAGCACGATCAGCCGCATGCCGTCATCCAGCAGGACCTCGAGCCGTATCTCCGGCAGTAGTGCGTCGACCCCGGCCATCAGTTCTTCGCTTCGCACCGCGCCCCGCCCAGCGGCGAGCACGCCGTCGGCCGACGCGCCGCGGCGAGCCGCCCGGTGCATCTCGTCGCAGATGAGCGCCGTTGCCTCGGGCGCGTTCAGCCTGACCCCATCGGCCAGCGATCGTCGGGCCAGTTGGGCCGCAGTAAACACCGCCAGCCGGTCCTCCTCGGTCGGCGTCAAGTACATGGCGCCCAACCTAGCCCGAGCCTGGCAGCTAAGCATTGACCGAAGCGCCGTGGCTCGCTAGTTTCCGCTAGAACACGTTTCAGTTCGCTGAAGCCTCCGCTGCGAGGAGGATGGCATGGCTGCACCGGCTGAGGACCCGGCGGTCGAGCAGGCAGCGGTCGAGCAGGCAGCGGTCGAGCGGGCGCCGGGCGAGCGGGTCAAGATGACCGTCAGCATGCGGGACGCCGACTCGCTAGCAACGGCGCTACGCGGCTGGCTGGCTGAGCGGGTGGGCGCCTCTGAGCCGCCGGAGCTGACCGGCGCGCGGATGCCAGCAAGCGGCGGGCTGTCGAGCACATCGCTGCTGTTCGAGGCGGCCTGGTCCAGCGAGGGGACGCCATGCCGCGGAGCGTACGTCGCCCGGATGGCGCCAGAGATGAGCGCGGTTCCCGTCTTTCCGCGCTACGACCTGCCCGGCCAGTACCGGCTGATCGAGCAGGTGAGCAAGCGCTGCGAGGTACCGCTGCCCCGGCTGCGCTGGAACCAGCCAGACGGCGCGCCGCTCGGGACCGCGTTCTTCCTGATGGACCAGGTAGACGGCAGGGTACCGCTCGACAACCCGCCGTACGTCTTCGGCGGCTGGCTGCTCGATGCATCGCCGCAGGAGCGGGCGCAGCTCGAGCGCGCCAGCGTCAAGATCCTGGCCGACCTGCACGCCATCACCGATCCCGGCGGCGCGTTCGGATGGCTCAGGCCGCCGTCCGGCAGGGACAGCCTGCGCTGGCATGTCGACCAGCAATACGACTACTACCGCTGGGCACTGGCCGACGACGGCGTCGAAATTCCGATCATCGAGCGGAGCCTGGACTGGCTGGAACGGCATTGGCCGGCCGAGACCGGCCCTGACGTGCTGTCCTGGGGTGACGCCAGGATCGGGAACGTCATCTACGACGGCTTCACGCCCGTGGCCGTCCTGGACTGGGAGATGGCCGCGCTCGGGCCGCGCGAGCTCGACGTCGCCTGGTTCATCTTCCTGCATCGCTTCTTCCAGGACATCGCCGAGTTCTTCGAGCTGCCTGGACTCCCCGACTTCCTGCGCCGCTCGCAGGTCGAGGGGCACTACGCCGACTTCAGCGGCTACCAGCTACGCGACATGGACTTCTACCTGACGTACGCGGCGCTGCGGCATGCGATCGTCATGGCCAGGGTGAAGCGCCGCATGATCCATTTCGGCGAGGACCAGGTCCCGGATGACATCGACGACTACGTGATGCACAGGGCGAGCCTGGACAAGTTGCTCGCCGGCACCTACCGATGGGACTGACAGCCGTGTCGCTAACCACTGGGCCAATACCGCTCGACGAGTACCCGATCCACCAGGCACCGGTTCCGATGAACCGGGTGGCGAGCAGTGACAGGAACTTCTACGACCGCTGCTACTTCAACGCCCATGACCGCACCGGCGAGGTGTTCGTGGTGACCGGGCTCGGCGTCTACCCGAACCTGGGCGTCATCGACGCCTACGCGACGGCGAGGGTCGGGAACCGGCAGTGGAGCGTACGCTTCTCCGATGCGCTGGCCGAGCGTAGCCTCGACCAGCATGTGGGCGGCTACCGGATCGACGTAGTCGAGCCGCTGCGCAGGCTGCACCTGAGGTGCCAGTCCCCCGACGACAGCCTGGACTTCGATCTGCACTGGACCGGGTCATTCCCTGCCGTTCAAGAGGAACCGCACCTGCTGTTGTCGGGCGACCGGCCGATCGTGGACTCGTCCAGGTTTTGCCAGCTCGGCAGCTGGACCGGCCGGCTCCGGGTCGCCGAGCGCGAGTTCACTGTCACCGACGACCGCTGGTCGGGCGCCAGGGACCGGTCCTGGGGAATCAGGCCCGTCGGCGAGGGCGAGCCGCCAGGACGCGCCGCGGAGTCCCTGGCCGGGTTCTGGTGGCTGTACCTCCCACTGCGTTTCGAGAGCTGCGCCCTGATCGTGATCCTGCAGGAGAACCCTGACGGCTACCGGACGCTGAGCAATGCCAAGCGGGTCTGGCCCGACGGCCGGGTGGAGCAGCTTGGCTGGCCGCGCGCCGACATCAGCTACGCGCCGGGTACCAGGCATCCGACCGCGGCGACGATTCACCTGATGGACGGCACCGGCAAGCCGGTTTGCGTAGAAATCGAAACCCTGACTTCCGTCCCGCTGCACGTCGGCGCCGGATACAACGGCGACCCTGACTGGACGCACGGCCGCTGGATGGGGCGGAACTGGAGCAGCAGCAGCGTCTACGACCTCACCGATCCGGCTGTGGCCGCCCGGATCCCATGGGGCGTCACCGACCACCTCGCCAGGGCGGTCATGGACGGGGAGGAAGGATGGGGGATGTTCGAGCACGCCAGCATGGGCAGGCACGACCCGACCGGGTTCGCCGACTGGTCCTCGGTGGCGCCCGCATGAGCTGAGCCTGACGCCAGC
>DASWGE010000002.1:0-19518 GCA_036393895.1 Streptosporangiaceae bacterium
GTCCCTGGGCCTGACGATGAGCAGGAACTGCTCGCTCCGGCGCGAACCAGGGTCAGCTGGCTGCACCGGCTGGGCAGGCCCGCGGGCGATCCGGAACTCCTTACAGCCGAGGCCAGCGAGATTGACCTGCCGCCAGGTGACGGGCACGCGTACCTCTTCGGGGAGGCATCGGTCGTGCTAAGGCTACGGGAGACCTTGGCCGCCCGCGGGCTGCGCCAGGAGCAGATCGCACCGAAGGCGTACTGGGGGCTGGGACGCGGCAACGCCGGCCACGGCGAGCCATCGAAGGACGCCTAGCGCGCTCCCTGCTCATCGCGCCTTGGCGATCAGCCTTTCGCGCTCATTTCGGCCCGCGATGTTTCATACTGTTCGTACAGCGCGCGCAGGCGGGGGAGACCGGACCGCGCGCAGAGTGAGGGAGACCGGACAAGGTGGCGTCGGCAATGGCAGCCGAGATGTCTGCCGTCCTGTCCAGCACCTCGGCGCAGACGCTTACCCTGGGCATCGACCGCAAGGGCAGGATTCGCCAGCACGACCGCGGGGCGGGCGACATCCTGGCCGATAAGCCAGGCTCGCTGCTCGACACCGATCTAGGCGAGCTCATCGCTGGGCCGGGCGATCCGGCCGAGGCCCTGAGCGGCCTGATCGAGGCGACCCTGGCCGACCGGGATAACACGACCGTCCTCAGCATCCGCACGGCGAGCAGATCCGTGGTGGATGCCGTCGTCACCATCGAGCCGATCAGGTCCAATGACCCTGAGCTTCTCGCCCAGGTAGTCATGCGCATCCCGCCGCCGGCCGCCGAGCGGTTCGTCGACCCAGCGCTCATGCGGAACGCGCTCCTGGACGGAGCCGTGCGCCGGATCGGCGGAGCGCTAGACATCGAGCAAATGGCCCCCGAGCTGGTGAACATCCTGGTGCCGCACTTCTGCAACGCGGCCGGCCTGCTGATGCTCGAGAGCGTGATGGGCGACGGCGAGCATCCCGACCTGGAACGCGACGGAATGCAGTTGTTCCGCCGGCTCGCCGTCGCGCACGACGACGGTGATCCGGGCTGGGAGGCGGCGTTCCCCGTCGGCGAGATCTTGCGCTACCCGCCGGACACGCTGTACACGCGGTGCATCAAGACCCGCAAGCCGGTCTGCGTGATCATGACCGAGGACGGTGCGGCCAAGCTGGCCCAGGCGTGGGTCCGCACCCCCGTTTCCAGGCTGGTCGCCGGGACATCCATGCTGCTGCTCCCGCTGCTGGCCGGCGAGACGCTGCTCGGGTTCTTCGTCTGCGTCAGGCGGATCGGGTTCCATCGGTTCGACGCCTACGACACCGACATCGGGATGGAGTTCGCCCGCCGGGCGGCAGTGTTCATGGACAGCGCGCGCAGGTACAGCAGGGAACGCGCGACCGCGCTCACCCTGCAGCGGAGCATGCTCCCCACCGGCCTGTCGCATCCCGCGTCGGTGGAAGTCCGGCATCGCTACCTGCCAGGCAGCAAGCTGATCGAAGTCGGCGGCGACTGGTACGAATCGATAGCGCTGCCTGGCGGGCGGGTGGCTCTCGTCGTCGGTGATGTGGCCGGGCACGGCGTGCGCGCGGCAGTGACGATGGGCAGGCTCCGCACCGCGATCAAGACGCTGACCATGCTCGAGCTACCGCCCGCGGAGACCCTGCAGCGTCTGGACGACCTGATGCACGAGCTCGGGGAGTTCGAGCCACACTTCGCGACGTGCGTCTACGCCATCTTCGACACCGTCGACGGCACCTGCGAGGTGGCCTCGGCCGGCCACTTGCCGCCGCTGCTCGTCCGCCCGGACGGGAGTAGCGAGTTCCTCGACGTCTCCCCCGCGCCTCCGCTCGGCATCGGCGCCAGCCCGATCAGCAGCAGAACTCTGCAGATCGAAGACGGCAGCCTGCTCGTGATGTACACCGACGGGCTGGTGGAGAAGCGCACCGAGGACATCGACCAGGGCCTGACCGGGTTGCAGAAGCTCTTCGGACCGAACTCGCCGACCGAGCCGCTCGACGACCTGTGCAGGCTAACCCTGGCCGGGGTCTATGACGACCATCAGCGCGATGACATCGCGATCCTGATGGCCAGGCTGCGGCGGATCGGCTCTGACCGGCACGTCGAATGGAACCTCGCACCGAAGCTGACGGCGGCCCGGCGGGGCCGGTCGCTGATCAGGCGGCCATTGCGCCAGTGGGGCCTGGAAGAGCTCATTCCGGTAGCCGAGCTCGTCGTTTCCGAACTGGTTACCAATGCCGTTCGGTACGCGCAGAGCAAGATCAGCCTGCGCCTCGTCCTGGAAGGCGCGCTTTTCTGCGAGATACTTGATGACTCCGCGGCGTTGCCCAGGCTCCGGCAGGCCGCCGATGATGACGAGCGCGGCCGCGGGCTTCAGGTTGTCAGCCAGTTCGCCCAGCGCTGGGGAACAAGGCGCGCGGGCACGGGCAAGGTCGTCTGGTGCGAGCTCGCGCTTCCTCCCGGCTACAAAATCAACGCCGGAGGACAGGGATCCGTCAGCCGCCCCGGCGATGATCACCATGACACCGCGGGAGGTCCGAGCCCCGTACAGGCGGTTGCGCTGAGCCCCGCCTAGCAACCGGACGTGTCATCTCTTCAGGTACTTCAGAACGACACGTTGGTCATAATGTCTTCTCATCTTGCCCTGTTTATGCTTTAATAACCATGATTATGATCGTTCGCTGGATGTTGCCTACTCCGTGAGCGATCGTGGGGAGGAATCGTCAATATGAGCACTAGTCGACAGGCACCTGAGTTCACCAGGCTGCTGACCCCGGCGGAAGTCGCCGCCATGTTCCGGGTGGATCCGAAGACCGTGACCCGGTGGGCCAAGGACGGCAAGCTCACCTCGGTCCGGACACTGGGCGGTCACCGCAGGTATCCGGAGGCAGAGGTCCGGGCCTTGCTCGATCAGATCAGCGGCTCAGCCCGACCCTGACTGGACCGCGAGCGGGCGCCGGCGGGCTAGCAGCATCCAGGGTTGGCCGGCATCTACGTGTCGGCCAACGCTGGCAACCTGGACATCATGACCGCGGGAGCGTTTCAGGAGCGGGTGAACAGGATCAGGTAGTCGAGACGCTCGTGCCAGTAAGTCGTGTACTGCAGTGGCAGGCCTTCTAGGACTGGCGTGGCGGACAACGGCAGGCCGTTCAGCCCGAGCAGTTGCGGTGCCGTCTGGAGGTGGTTGATCTCGACCACCCACACCCGCTTCGCGTGCTGGAGCCTCGATCTGATCTGCGCGATCGGCGCATTCCTTCCCGCCAGCGTGCCGGACTGTATCGGGCCCTGCTTCAGCGCGATGTTCGGCAGCTGGCTGAGGCCGAAGGAGTAAGCAGCGCCGAAGCTTTCGGAATTGGGATTGGTGTAAAGGACCACATCGCCGGGACGGGCATGGGCCTTCACGATCTGATCGATGGCCAGGATGTCGTCGTAGTGCCCGGCCACCGTTCGCTGCCCGGCCTGTGTCGTTGACCCGGCGACCAGGATCACGACCAGGGCGATCGCCCCGGCGATCCGGCTGTAGGAGGCCACGGCCGCCCCGCCGATGAGCGCTAGCGCGGGTATGCAGATCAGGATGTACCGCGAGGTATAGACCGGCTGCACCGTCGATGCTACGAGCAGCACGAGCGGCGGCACGATCAGCCACGGCAGGCTGATCTCGGCGAGCCGAACCGGCCAGGCGGCGCGGCGCCTGTCAGGGCCGGCTTCGGTGCTGAGCACCAGCGCCACGACTATCACCGCGATCACGATGGTCGTGACCGTGTATGACCCGCTCAGCGTGTAGAGGGTGCTGAGCCCTGACGATGATGTGTTGACCGACAGCCAGGCGATCTGACCGCGCTGGAGCCAGCCGAGTACCAGCAGCGGGCTAGCAATGACCACCCCTGCCGCGACGGCGGCTAGCCAGCCGATGGCCAGACGCCTGACCGCTGGATCCCGGACGCCGCGCCGTCCATACAAGGCGATCGTGACGGCATGAGCGGGGATCAGTAGCAGGCCGAAGATATTCAGGATTCCGAGCACCGCGATGCTCGCCCCATAGCCAGCCAGCCAGCGGCGCTCCCGCGCTGGCTCGGCTCCGAGAACTCGGATGAGCAGGTAGCTCGAGATCGCGGCAACCGCCATCACCATGGCGTATGACCGCACCTCCTGGCCGTAGCGGCTCGTCACGGGCAGCAGGGCGTAGAGCAGGCCGGCTGACAGCCCAGCCCACGGCGAGATCAGGCGCCGCGCGATGGCAGCGACGGCCGCCGCTCCCACGGCGACGGCGACCGCCGACGGCAGCCTGAGCACCAGCGCCCCTGAGCCGAGGACATGCTCTATCGGCCACATCATCAGGTAGTAGGCGCCGTGCACGGCATCGACGTTGCCGAGCATTGCGATCAGGTCGCCGAGCGGGCGCTTGATAGCGGCGATCGTCGCGGCCTCGTCCCGCCAGTAAGAGGGCGTGGTGATGCCCCACAAGCACGCCAGGAACGCAACAACGGGCGGCAGCCACCTGGCCCACATCGGCCCGGGCTGGTATGCCCGCTGCTGATCAAGACCCGCCGACGGGCCGCGCACTGTTGTCCCGGCCGGCGAGCTTGTCCCGGCCGGCGAGCCGCTCGCCGGCGCCGCCTCGCCCGACGAGCCGTTGGCTGGGGTCTGATCAGGCGCGCCGCTGGCGGGGCCGGCGGCCGCGGTCACGGCCTCGGCCTGGCCGGCGTCCGCAGACGGCGCAGTTGTAACGTCATCGCCGCCAGCGGGCCGTCCGACGGCCCGGGAGCCGCGGGGTGATGTCATCTACGTCCTATCCTCCGGAAGGCTGAACCAAGCGAGCGCCGGACTTTTCACGATCCCGGACTCTAGACGATCACAGAACCTCAGGACCACGGACAGCTGCATGCGAACGTCTCTCAATCGGGCCGCGTCCACAATCGTAGCCAGGCCGCACCGCGGTCTTGTCATCCAGGCGCGGTCCTCGCTGCCCTGCAGGCAGGCCTACCCGCGAGCGGGCGTCTCGCATCATGAGGGCAAGACAATGACCGGAACGTCCGTTAACCGTCTGCACAGGTTCAAGCACGGTACGTAAAGGGCTGTGCGGAATGGATTCCGAAATCCAGGCTCAGGCATGGCTGATGCCGCTGTAACGCCGCTAATAGCCGAGTAAGCTCACATATCTCTGCTCAGCTCCTATCTCTGCTCAGCTCCGGGCAATACGTCGGCCGGCCACGCCGACACGACCCTGAGGACCATAGCCATGCTGCGTCGCCGGTCCATCCGCCTGCGAATCATCGTGCTTGTTCTTGTGCCCGTGATGGCCCTGATAGGCCTGTACGCCGAGGTTCTCAATCTCACCCTGGGCAAGGTTCTTACGCTCAGGCAGGAAGCAGCGATCAGGCAGCTGGTCGCCTTGCCTGTCGCCGAGGTGCAGAGGCAGCTGGCCAATGAGCGCGGCTTCGCGCTCCAGTACCTGGCCAGCCCAGGACACGTTCATCTAAAGGTGCTGCTCGGGCAGGAGAAGACGACCGACGCGGCTGTCAGGCGCTTCGGGGCGGCCGTGCAGACGGCCCTGAACAGCAGTCCGGCGCAGAAGGAACAGCAGGCATTCCTTTTGTGGCAGGGCCATCTTAAGCAATTGGGTGGTCTGCGCACATCGGTAGCCAGCCTTGGGCTCAGCAAAATCGACGCGGCCGGTGCGTACAGCGCTGTGCTTGAGGAAGGTGACAACGTACTCAACCAGGCGATCCTGCCGGTTCTGACCGGGCCACTCGGCCTGCAGGCGACCGACTTGCTGACCATGGCCAAGGCAGCACAGGCCCTGGGCGAGGAGAGCGACTTGCTCAGGGGCGACCTCACCGCCAGATCGTTCCCGCCTGAAGACCTGATGCTCGTCAATCAGCTCGCTGTCCTGCGCCAGGAGTTGTGGTCCCAGACCCTCCCTGACCTGGACCCTGTGCTGCGCGATAAGTTCACGACTCTCATCCCGCAGTCCGCGGTGAGCCAGCTGGCGAGCCTGGAGGGCACGGCCAGCAGCGGGCCGTCTGGAGCGGCGCAGATCTCCCTGCAGGCGTGGACGTCGGCCACATCCGCGTACCGGCAAGGATTCAGGTCCGCTTTGCTGAAGGACACGGCTGCGCTGGCAACCGAAGCCACGAACCAGGCGAAACACCTGGTCAGGAACCTGCTCGTGATCGCCGGCATCGGGCTGTTCGCAATCCTGGCTGCGGTTGCTGTCGGCATCATCCTCGGCCGCGGGTTGATCCGGCAACTGAATGACCTGCGTCAGTCGGCCGTCAGGCTCTCGAGCGAGCAGCTGCCGGCCGCGATCAGCCGGCTGAGGTCCGGCGAGGAAGTCGACGTCGGCGCCGAGGTTCCGCGGCTGGAGCCGGGCGGCGATGAGATCGGTCAGGTAAGCGAAGCGTTCAACGCCGCGGCCAGGACGGCGATCGCCGCCGCCGTCGACGAGATCAAGATCCGGCAGGGTGTCAACGACGTCTTCCGCAGCCTGGCCAGGCGGAACCAGTCGTTGCTTACCAGGCAACTGCAGCTGCTCGACTCAATGGAAAGACGGGTACACGACCCGGAGGAACTCGCCGACCTGTTCCGCGTCGACCACATGACCACCCGCATGCGGCGGCATGCCGAGGGCCTGCTCATCGTAGCCGGGGGCTCGTCCGGCCGGACCTGGCGCGAGCCGGTCCCGATCGTCGACGTCATGCGGGCTGCCGCGGCCGAGGTGGAGGACTACACCAGGATCAGGGTGACCTCGCGGACCAGCGCCGCACTCGCGGGTCACGCCGTGGCCGACATCATCCACTTGCTGGCAGAACTGCTCGAGAACGCCGCTACTTTCTCGCCGGCTAGTACTCCGGTGCGGGTAGATGGCGACCGGGTTGGCCGCGGCATCGTGGTCGAGATCGAGGACCGCGGCCTGGGCATGAGCGAGCGTCAGCTGGCGGAAATCAACAGCACGCTTTCTGACCCGCCCCTGTTCGACCTGTCAGGCAGCGACCAGCTTGGCCTGTTCATCGCTGGCCAGCTCGGCAAGCGTCACGACGTCAAGGTGACACTCCGCAGTTCCGCCTATGGAGGCGTGACCGCTGTTGTCCTGATCCCCACCGAGCTAGTCATCGACGTCCCAGAGCTTGAGGATGACTTCGCGATCGCTGGCATCCGTGAACTCGGCGGCAGGCCTGTGCCGCAGCTGCCCGGAGTCGCCTCAGATCCTGCCCTGACCCTCGCTGCGACGGTCTCGACGACGAGCAGCCAGGCGCATGTGATCGATCTCGACACGCGCGTCGTTTCCTCCGAGCCCCCTGACGTCACCGACGAACCCGCCGCGCTCCCAGCCCCCGCCGCCGCTCAGGAGCCTGGAGTATGGTCTGCTCCCGCTGCCGTCGCGGCCGATGCGACGGTGGCGCAACACCTGCCTACGCGCGAGCCGGGGACAACGGGCCTGACGCGGGGTGAGAACGGCCTCGCTGGCGGCATGTGGCCGGGGACTCCGGCGGAGCAGCCAGCAGCCCGGCATGCCGACGTCGCCGCTGAGGCCGGCGCCGCTCAGGCCGACTCAGCCGACCTCGACGGGCTCCCGGTTCGGGTGCGGCAGGCTAACCTGGCGCCGCAACTGCGCACGGCCAGCACGCCCATGGCCACCGCTGCGGACGAACCTGCGGCAGGACCTTCCCCCGAGGCCGCGAGGAACACCATGGCAGCGCTCCAGCGCGGCTGGCAACGCGGCCGCTCGATGACCGAGCCCACCGATGGCGAGTTCCGGACCAGCCCGAGCCCGCAGCGATCCGGCGACCCGCCGGATGAAGGAGAACAAGAATGAACACGAGCGGCAACCTGGACTGGCTGCTGGACGACCTCGTTACGAGAGTCACCCAGATCGACAAGGCCGTGATCTTGTCCAGGGATGGTCTGGCGATCGGAGCGTCCGCCGACCTAGACCGCGAAGATGCCGAGCACCTGGCCGCCGTTGCGGCCGGCTTTCAGAGCCTGGCCAGGGGATTCGGCCAGCATTTCAGCTGCGGCAACCCACTCCAGACGATCGTCGAGCTCGAATCGGCCTTCCTCTTCGTGACCGCGGCCGGCGAGGGCAGCTGCCTGGCCGTGCTCGCGACTGCGGGCGCGGATGCTGGCCTGATCGCCTACGAGATGGCGTTGCTCGTCAAGAAAGTGGGCCAGCACCTCGGCGTACGGCCCAGGCCGGTGCAGGTCAGCTCGTTAGGTGAAGGTACGTGACCCGCGCGAACCCCTGGCGAGCCGTCAGGCGTGCCTATGGGCGCGAACGGCTGGTCAGGCCGTACGCACTCACCGCCGGGCGAACGAGGCCGAGCGGCGCAACGATCGACATGGTCGCGCTGGTAACGGTGGCACGCAGCGCGATGGGAGGCGGAGGTGCGGCTGAGATCATGTCCGAGCTTGGACCTGAACATCTGCGCCTGCTACGGTTCTGCAGCTCGCGTAGCTCCGTCGCGGACCTCGCAACGGAGCTCGACCTGCCCCTCGGCGTGGTCCGAATCCTCTTGGCCGACCTGCGGGAACGCGGCCTCGTGAGCATCCATCAGCCCGTCAGTGCCGGGCTCCACGACGTACGGATCCTGAAGGAGGTCGCCGATGCCCTACGCAAACTCTGAGCAGACCGGCGACCGGCAGCCTGTTCCCGTCGCGATCAAGATCCTGGTCGCCGGCGGATTCGGCGTCGGCAAGACCACGCTGGTCAGCTCGGTGAGCGAGGTGCGACCGCTGCGGACCGAAGAGGACATGAGCGAGCCGAGCTCGCTGGTTGACCAGCTCGATGGGGTCGAAAGGAAGACCACCACGACGGTAGCGATGGACTTCGGCCGGATCTCGATCAGCGATGACCTGGTCGTCTACCTGTTCGGAACGCCGGGCCAGCGCCGGTTCTGGTTCATGTGGGACGAGCTCGCCTACGGCGCGCTCGGCGCTGTCGTCATGGCCGACACCCGCAGGCTCGCAGACTGCTTTCCATCGATCGACTACTTCGAGCGGAACGGCATGCCGTTCGTCGTGGCCGTGAACTGCTTCGACGAGGCACGGCGCTACCCTTCCGAGACGATGCGCTCGGCCTTGAACCTGACCGATGACGTGCCGTTGCTGCTCTGCGATGCCCGGCAGCGCGCGTCAAGCCGGGACGTGCTCGTCGCCCTGGTCGAGCACGCGGTCGCGAGGCTGAGCAGCGGCAGGCACGTCACGCCCGCCAGATAAGCACCAGACCGCGGTCGTCCGTCGCGCCGGCGCCCTCCCGCATCGCCTGCAGCAGGCGCGCCGTTCCGCCGCTGAACCCGGCCGTCACCAGCTGGTCAGCCTCGCCGAGCAGCCGGTCGATCCCGACGTCAATGTCCCGCCCCGGCACCTCGACCACCCCGTCCGTATACAGCATCAGCGCGTCGCCCTGCCGAAGGACGCCGTGCTCGGCACCAGGGCGCAGGTCGGGAACGACGCCCAGGACGATGCCGCGCGCCTGGGTTAGCCGCCATCTGCCGCTGCCGCTCTCGAAATGCGCGGCCGGGGGATGGCCGGCCGAGCTGATCACGTAGCTTCCGGTGGTCAGGTCCAGCGCGAGGTGCACGGCGGTAACAAACCCCTCGGAGCGCTCAGCCCTGCGCAGGTACGAGTTGCAGGCCGAGAGGAACTCCGACGCGGGTACCGAGCCAAGCAGTCCGCCGAAGGCTCCGGACAACATCAGGGCCCTCGTCCCCGCGTCGATGCCCTTGCCGGAGACGTCGACGACCGCGACTTCCAGCATCTTGCCGTCGCAAGTGGAAACGATGAAATCGCCGCCGAAAGATGAGCCCCCCGCTGGCCGGAGTATCGACTCGGAGCACCAGCCTTCAGGCAATCCCGGCAGGGTGCTCTGCGCCCTGATCCGGTCGCGGAGCTCCACGAGCATCTGGTCGCCGCGCATGCCGAGCAGGCCGAGCTTAGCCCTGACCCTGGCCAGGAGGAACGCGTAGACGGCGGTGATCGCGATGGTCGCGACGATGCCGAAGCCCGTCCGATCGTCATTGCGGGCAACGTCATAACCGAGCATCGCGGCGGCGATCGCGAAAAGTATCAGCAGCGCCCGAGGCCAAAGCAGCAGACCGCCGGCCAGAATCGGCAAGATCATAAGTCCTGGCGAGAACCACGATGCCGACACGAACACGGTACCGACGCCGATCCCGACCACCGCAACCGCGAGGACGAAGGCCATCCGGCGATTTCGCGTGATGAACTGCCGCCTCACCAGGCCGCGGATGGACTGTGCGGCGGCGTACCTCGCCGGCCAGGGCCGACGGCCGGACCTCGAAACCATGATGCCGAAACTGTACCGGTTCAATCGGTGTCCGCCAGAGCCCGAGAACCATCCCGTGGCCCGGCCGGGCCGAAAAGATGTAGCACGGTGGGCTGCTCATGGGGTACGAAAGCGAGCATGAACGCCAGCTATGCCATCCGGCCCATCGACGATTCCGAACTCGCGGCGTTCGGCCAAGTTACCGACCAGGCCTTCAACTCGAACTGGCCGCCTGAGGAAATGCTCCGATTTGACCGGATGGTTGTCGAGCCCGAGCGAACGCTCGTCGCCTTCGACGGTGCACAGATGCTCGGCACGACCCTCGCCCTCTCCTTTGGCATGACCGTTCCTGGCGGCGACGTCGTCGGCACAGCCGGGATCAGCGGGGTCGCCGTGCTGCCCACCCACCGTCGGCGCGGCATCTTGTCAGCGCTGATGCGCCGCCAGCTCGCCGACATCGCTAGCGCCGGCGAGCCAGTAGCCGCGCTGTTCGCCTCTGAATCGGTGATCTACGGCCGATACGGCTACGGACCGGCTGCCGACCAGTACAGCTTTACGTTCCACCGCGGCGACGGCGCGCTACGGCTGCTCGCGGGCCAGGCGCAGGCCGCGCCGACGCTCCGGCTGGCCGATCCGAAGGATGCCGTCGCTCCGATGAAGGCGGTCTACGAGGCGGTGCGCCCGACCAGGCCCGGGATGCTGACCAGGCATGACGGTTGGTGGGAAGTCCACGTCGCCGATCCTGAGTTCATGCGCGAGGGCAATAGCCCGCAGCGATCGGTTATCGCTGAAGATCAGTCAGGTCCGGTCGGATACGCGCTTTATGCCGTCAAGCCCGAATGGGGAAACGACGGTATGCCCGCTCAGGTGCTGATGCTGCGAGACCTGTTCTGGACCAATCCCGCTGCGTGCGCGGCGCTCTGGGCCGACCTGCTCAGCAGGGACCTGGTGGGCGAGGTGCGGACGAGAATGCGCCCGCCAGACGACCCGATCCAGTGCATGCTCGTCGATCCGCGCCGGGCCAGGACCAAGGTCTCTGACGGGCTGTGGGTCAGGATCGTCGACCTGCCGGCAGCGCTTCAGCGGCGGCGCTATGCCTGCGCCGTCGACGTGGTCATCGATGTGACTGACCCGCTGCTGACTGCCAACGAGGGCCGGTGGCGGCTCCAGGCTGGCGGTCCTGGCGAGGGCGGCAAGCCGGCCTGCGAGCGGACGACCGCGCCGGCCGATGTTGTGCTGCCAGTCTCCGCACTCGGCGCCGCCTACCTCGGCGGGACGCGGCTCGGCGCGCTCGCCGCCGCTGGCCAGATCTCCGAGCAGCGTCCCGAGGCGCTCGCTGAGCTGTCGACGGCCATGTGGTGGGACCCAGCCCCCTGGTCCCCCATGATGTTCTGACCCCGCTCGTCCACCCCGACGCCCCGCCCCCACTCTTTGCTTCGGGCACATAACACGGTTTCCAGTCATTTCATGACCCAATTTTTCCCTTTTCCATGACTGGAAGCCGTGTTATGTGCGCCGAGTCAGTCGAAGATCGGCGGGTTCGTACGGCTCCGCTTCAGCTCGAAGAAGCCTGGGGTCTGCAGACATAGCTGCACGCCGTCCCACAGTCGGCCAGCGGCCTCGCCCCGGGGTATCGGGGTTATGACCGGGCCGAATATGGACGCGTCGCCGACCGAGATGATGGGGGTGCCGACCTCGAGGCCCACCCGCTCGATCCCGTCGGTGTGCGACGCGCGCACGGCCTCGTCGTACTCGGTGGAGTCCATGGCGTCCGCCAAGTCGTTGGGTAGCCCAGCCTCGGCCAAACTGGCCTCGATAGTGGCCCTGTTCTGCTCGGCCTTCTGGTTGTGGAACCTGGTGCCGATCGCCGTGTAGAGCGGGAGCACCGCGTCGGAGCCGAACTTCTGCTCCGCAGCCACCACCACTCTCACCGGGCCCATTGCCTGGGACAGCCGCTCCATGTAGCCCTCAGGCAGGTCGTCCCTGCCTTCGTTGAGCACCGCGAGGCTCATCACGTGCCAGCGCGGCGCTACCGGGCGTACCTGCGCCACCTCGAGCATCCAGCGGGAAGTAATCCAGGCCCACGGGCAGAGCGGATCGAACCAGAAATCTACTTGCACCGGCTGCTGATCTGTCACAACATCTCCTCTGCGGTACTGATCTACGCGAAGCCCGCCCCTGACAGGCGACAACCCAGCGAACCGGGAACGCATTCCGCCGGGGCGACGTGAAATCATGCCCGGGAGTATGCGGGGCCACGCCCGGAGCGACCCCGGGCCGTCGAGCAGAGGGAAGAACAACAGTGACCAGCAACCTGACCCGCGATGAAGCGGCCGAGCGCGCCAGGCTGCTGCGCGTCGAGTCCTATCAGGTCGAACTAGACCTGACGGGCGGAGAATCCACGTTCGGCTCGGTGACAACGGTCCGGTTCACCTGCCATCGCCCTGGCGAGGCGACCTTCATCGACCTGACCGCGCCCGAAGTCAGCGAGGTGACGCTCAACGGCAGGCGGCTTCCGGCCGCGGCCTTCGACGGAAACCGGATCGCCCTCAGCGACCTCGCCGGGTCGAACGAGCTGACGGTCGCGGCGCAGTGCGAGTACTCGCGCACCGGCGAGGGCCTGCACCGGTTCACCGACCCTGCCGACAAGGCCGTCTACCTTTACTCCGACCTGGAGACCTTCGATGCCCACCGGATCTACGCCTGCTTCGACCAGCCGGACCTGAAGGCGTCATTCGAGTTCACCGTGCTGTGCCCGGACACCTGGCAGGTCATTTCGAACATGGCCCCTGACGTCTCCGGGGAGCCGGGCGAGCCCGGCGAGGAGCGCTGGCGCTTCCCGCCTACTCCGCTGATGTCGACCTACATCACCCATATCTCGGCCGGGCCGTACCACGTCGTCCGGAGCGAGCACGACGGCATCCCGCTCGGCATCTTCTGCCGGCAATCGCTCGCCGACTACCTCGATCCTGACGAGATCTTCGAGGTGACCAGGCAGGGCTTCGACTACTTCCATGCCTCGTTCGGCATCCGCTACCCGTTCGGCAAGTACGACCAGCTCTTCGTGCCGGAGTACAAGGCCGGGGCGATGGAGAACGCCGGCGCCGTCACGTTCCTCGAGGACTACATCTTCCGCTCCAGGGTCACCGACGCGCCGCACGAGGCGCGGGCAGAGACGATCCTGCACGAGATGGCGCACATGTGGTTCGGCGACCTAGTCACCATGCGCTGGTGGGACGACCTGTGGCTGAACGAGTCGTTCGCCACCTGGGCGAGTATCGTCGCTCAGGCCGAGGCCACCCGGTGGCCCAACGCCTGGACCACCTTCAGCCAGGCCTGGAAGGCCTGGGCCTACCGGCAGGATCAGCTCCCGTCCACGCATCCGATCGCCGCCGACATCGTCGACATAGCCGCGGTTGAAGTGAACTTCGACGGGATCACCTACGCCAAGGGCGCGGCCGTGCTCAAGCAACTCGTCGCCTACGTCGGCCGCGAGAACTTCCTGTCCGGCGTCCGCGCCTACTTCGAGAAGCACGCGTGGGGCAACGCGTCACTCGCCGACCTGCTCGACGCGCTGGAGCAGGCGTCCGGCCGCGAGCTTACCCAATGGTCCAAGGCATGGCTCGAGTCCGCCGGCGTGAACACCCTCAGGCCGCAGTTCCTGACAGCTGCGGACGGCAGCCTCAGCGAAATCGCCGTGCTGCAGGAGGCACCGCAGTCCCATCCGGTCCTGCGGCCGCACCGGATCGCGATCGGGCTATACGACCACGGGTCCGGCGGCTTGGTCAGGCGGCGCCGGGTCGAGATAGACGTGACCGGCGAGCGCACCCAAGTGCCTGACCTGACCGGCGAGCGCCGTCCCGACCTCGTGCTGGTCAATGACGACGACCTCACGTTCGCGAAAATCCGGCTCGACGAGCACTCCCTGCGCACCCTGATCTCCTCGATCGGCGACTTCGCCGAGACCCTTCCCGCCGCCCTGTGCTGGGCGGCCGCATGGGACATGTGCAGGGACGCCGAGATGGCGGCCAGGGATTACGTCGCCCTCGTGCTCTCCGGAGTTCGCTCAGTCACCGATATCAGCATGCTCCAGACGATCCTGCGCCAGGCCACGGCGGCGGTCCGCCGGTTCGCCGATCCCGGCTGGCGCGCCGACGGGCTCGGCGAGCTCGCGGCCGCGCTGCGGGAGCTGCTGTTCGAGGCCGAACCGGGCTCTGACTTCCAGCTCGCATTCGCGCAGTCTTTCGTGTCCGTCGCGACCTCCGACGATGACCTTGGCCTGCTCAGCGGCCTGCTCGACGGCTCGGTTGTCCTCGAGGGGCTGGCTGTCGACACGGACCTGCGCTGGGCGCTGCTGCACCGTCTGGTTAGCCGGGGAGTGGCGGGCCAGGACGCGATCGACGCCGAGCACGACAGGGACCGCACCGACGCGGGCGACCGGCACGCGCTGAGCTGTCAGGCAGCCATCCCCGACCAGGCGGCGAAGGAGGCGGCCTGGAACCAGATCGTGTCAGGGCAGCTGCCAAACGCCTCGTTCCGCGCCGTGCTCGGCGGGTTCAGCTCAGCCGACCAGGAAGAGCTGCTGGCGCCGTTCGCGCCCCGGTTCTTCGAGGTTGTCGCCGACATCTGGCGCGACTGGGGCTCGGACATGGCGCAGTACTTCGCCTTGGTCGGCTACCCGTCGTACCTGGTCACGGAGGACGGCGTCGATGCTGCCGCCGATTACATCAGCAGGACCAGCCCGCCGCCGCCGTTGCGCAGGCTGCTGTCCGAGGGCCGCGACGACGTCGAGCGGGCGCTGCGCTGCAGGAAGCGGGACGCCCAGGCGTGATAGGACCCGCCAAAGCCAGGCACGGCGCCGGCCCCGGGGGGCGGCGGCTAGCCTACGCAGGCCGGTCCGTGGCGGCGCGCACCACGGACCGGACGAGCTCGATGTCGTGCAGCTGCTCGAGCAGCACCGCCTTGCCCTCGCTGTCGCAGAGCGGAATCCGCCAGTTGGGGTATTCATCGGAGGTGCCTGGGACATTCTGCGTGCGCCGGTCGCCGACGGCGTCGGCCAGCGAGACTCCGATCAGCAAGGCAGGAGTCCGGGCGAGGAAGCCGTACAGCGCGACCGTGACCTGATCGGCCGTTGGGTGGGTGCTGAGGGGAAGCAGGCGTTCGGCCGCCAGCACGTCGCGCCAGGCCGACAAGCTCAGCTCCGAGGCTTTGCGTTCTGCCTCCGGGTCCTTGATGATCCCGAGCTGAGCGCGCACGGTGACGTGATCGCCGCTCACAAAGCCGGAGACCGTCGGGACATCGTGGGTGCCGACTGTGGCCATGGAGTCGCGCCGCCAGTGCGGCGGCCGCAACGGCGAGCCGTCGGGCTCGCGGGCGAACCACGCCATCTCGGTTCCCAGCACGTGCTGTTCGGCCAGGTAGCGCCTGATCCACGGATCGACCGTGCCGAGGTCCTCGCCGATCGCGAGCGCGCCGGCCCTGGCTGCTTCCGCAGTCAGCGCGCCGACGGTCATGCCGTGGTCGTACCTGACGTACGCGCCCCGGTCGGCCGGCAGGCCGGCCGGTATCCACCAGAGCCGCATCAGGCCCATCACGTGGTCAACCCGGAGCCCGCCGGTGTGGCGCAATGCCGCGGCGAACAGGTCGGCCAGCGGCTTCGCGCTGGCCGCGGCCAGGCGGTGCGGATGCCAGGGCGGCTGTTCCCAGTCCTGACCGCGCTGGTTAAATCCGTCGGGAGGCGCGCCGACGGACATGCCGCGGACCAGGAGGTCCTGATGCGCCCAGGCGTCCGCGCCGCCGGGATGAGAGCCGACGGCCAGATCGCTAATCACGCCGATGTCCATTCCGGCGGCACGGGCGGTGTACTGCGCCGCGGCCAGCTGCTCGTCAAGCAGCCACTGCACCCAGGCGTGGAACCCGACTCGGTCGGCCAGCGGCCCCGACTCGGTCAGCCGCGCGGCGTGGCCGGGGTCGACGAACTCCGGCGGCCAGCCGCGCCAGTCAGGACCATGCACCTCCGCGAGCGCGCACCACCGTGCCCAGGCGGCGAGTTCGGCTCCCTCACGGCGGGTGAACCGCCGGTAGCTGGCTTCCCGCTCCGCCGGGCGCCCAGCCGAGTGAATAAGTTCGAGTGCCAGCCGCTTGGCTGCCCAGACCCGATCCCGGTCGATCAGGTCCGGCGTGATGCTGGCTGCCTGCAGCGGCGCGGCGAGCTCGTCGACATACTGTCGCTGCGCCGGATTCAGGTTCTGGTACTCCGGGATGGCTTCGATCCGCAGGTACAGCGGGCTCATGTACCTGCGGCTCATCGGCAGGTACGGGGAATTGCTCACCGGGCAGACAGGTTCTGGCGCGTGCAGCGGGTTGATCAGGATGAAGCCGGCACCCAGCTGGCGAGCCGACCAGCTTGCCAGGTCGGCCAGATCGTGCAGGTCGCCGTGGCCCCAGGAGCGGCGCGACCTGACAGAGTACAGCTGGACGGTGAACCCCCAAGACCGCTGGCCCGGCAGCCTGGGCCGGACCCTGGACCCGGGTTCGCTGGCGCCGGGCGACCTCGCTGCGGACACGTTCGCGGAGTTGGCGCTCGCGCCGCTGGCCGGCTCCCGGGCCGGCTGCTCGCCGAGGGCCTCGATGATGGCCCGCAACGTCTCGGCCGGCACGTCGACGCGTTCCCGCCGCCAGTTCACGTAGCTCGCCGACACCCCCAGAGCCTCGGCCCGCTTGATCCGCTCCCGGTCGGTCATGCCCTCCATGATGACCGCCGCGAACTGCTGTATTCCTCTGCGGGATGCCCGATCACGCCGGAACGACGGTATTGAGTCGTGCAGGCACCCGGATCGCTGGCAGGATCAGCGCGTGGAAGGAGCGTTCCAGTCGGGTACGGCCCTTGCGGCACGCTACTACGGCGAGGTCGTATGGCCGCTGCTCGACAGGCACGCCCCCGGGCTCCCGCACGCCGCCGCCCTGATCAGCTGGGGATCGGAGGTGCTCGGATTCGACTCGCCTAGGTCGACCGACCACAACTGGGGCCCGCGCTGCCAGATTTTCCTCGGCCCAGGCGATGCGGACCGGGCAGCGGATATCACGGCGATGCTGGCGGACCGGCTTCCCGAGAAGTTCGCAGGCTGGCCAACTCGGTTCCCAGACGTCACGGCACGGAATCCCGCGGCACGGCACTGGGTCGAAGTCACTGAGCTATGTCAGTGGCTGACCGATCACCTGGGATTCGACCCGCGAGCGGGAGTCGGCCTGCTCGACTGGCTGGCTACCCCTACCCAGGTTCTGGCGGAGGTGACCAGCGGGGCGGTGTTTAGCGACGGGCTTGAGGCTGGTGCTGGCGCTTCCGCGGGCGGTCTGCATGCGGCCCGCGCGGCGCTGGCCTGGTATCCGGATGATGTCTGGCGCTACGTGCTCGCCTGTCAGTGGGCGCGGATCGGCCAGGAAGAGGCGTTCCCAGGCCGGTGTGCGGAGGCTGGCGACGAACTCGGATCGGCCGTGGTCGCGGCCAGGCTGAGCCGGGACCTGATGCGGCTCGCCATGCTGATGCGGCGCCGCTATCCCCCGTACAGCAAGTGGCTCGGTTCTGCCTTTGCCCGGCTGCCCGGGGTGTCCGATGTGCTTCAGCATTCGCTGGCTGCCGCCCTGGGAGCCCGGTACTGGTCCGACCGGGAGCAGAATCTGTGCGCGGCCTACGAGACCGTGGCCGGACTGCACAATGAACTCGGCCTGACCGACCCGGTTGATCGCTCGGTCAGGCCCTACTACGACCGGCCATACCGCGTGATTGACGCCGGGCGCTTCGTTGCGTCGCTGCTCGACTCGATATCGGCGACGGAGATTCGCCGTCTGCCGCCGACCGGCGCGGTAGACCAATTCATCGACAGCACAGACGCCGCGGGTGATCTGCGGCTGCTGCGAGCAGCGATCTCGGTCCAGCTGGGCAGCTGATCAGGGCCGCTGAGCAGTCACATCCGAGGTTGTCCACACCCCGGGACCCCTTATCCGCAGCCGGCGCGAAAGGTCTGCCGGGCCCGACGCTGTTCGGGAACGCTAGGCGGCATGAGGTACAACCTTCCCGAAAATCTCGATCGCCTCGCGCAGTCCCAGTGCGGGGTCTTATCCGCACAGCAAGCTATGGCCGGCGGTATGACCAGGGACATGATCAGGGCCCGTGTGCGGAACCGGCGGTGGCGCAAGCTCCAGTACGGTGTCTACGCGACGTTCTCGGGAGAACCCGCCCGCGACGCTGTCCTGTGGGCTGCCGTTCTTCGTGCCGGGAGCGGTGCGGTGCTCAGTCACTACACCGCCGCAGAGCTCTACGAGCTCATCGACTGGCCGAGTTCGGCCATCCACGTCACCATTCCCGAGCAGCGGCGGGTCGCCGCGCTGCCAGGCATCAGGCTTCACATCGCAGTGAGAGCCGCGCAGGCGGCGCACCCGACGCTCCTACCGCCTCGAACCCGAGTCGAGGAGACCGTGTTGGACCTGGCCGGGGCAGCGCGAACGGCGGATGAGGCCTGCGGCTGGATCACCCGCGGGGTCGGCCGGGGGCTCACCTCCCAGGAGCGACTCAGATGGGCCCTGGGTCAGCGCGCCAGGGTGCGTTTTCGCGGCGAGATCGCCGAAGTATTGAGCGAGGAGTGGGCTGGTGTCAATTCGCCGCTCGAGTATCGCTATGTGAAGTGGGTCGAACTGCCACATGGCCTGCCGCGGGGCAAACGGCAGGCGGCCGCCACGCGCTCCGGGCACCGGGAGTACCGCGATGTGCTGTACGACGGCTACGGCCTGATCGTCGAGCTCGACGGACGAGCCGCGCATCCGGGCGACACGCGGTGGAACGACATCCAGCGTGACAACGCGGCGTTGGCCAGCGGCCTGGTGACCCTGCGCTATGGCTGGGACGATCTCAGGATGCGGCCGTGCCTGGTGGCTGACCAGGTCTGCCGTGCGCTCAGCCGGTCTGGTCCCGTCGCTGCCCGGCCGTGTTCTGCCGCATGCCCGGTGACCAGGACATCCCTGTGAACAAGGCTAAACCTGGCTGCGCCAGACAATGTCGCAACGCCGCCTCGGCGGCGCCGCCGACGTCGAATAGCGGAGGCGCGTAGCTGCTTCAAGCGGCCCGGCAAGGGCCGCCCGCCCCAAACAACCCGAAGAGTTTGAGCAAGCCGAAGAGAAGGTGGCTGTATCTGGCGCGGATCTTACGTGCTGCCCA
>DASWGE010000003.1:0-2120 GCA_036393895.1 Streptosporangiaceae bacterium
CCCTTCGGCGGCTACAAGGCCAGCGGCATCGGCCGCGAACTTGGCCCGGAGGGGCTCATGGGATACCTCGAGTACAAGACGATCGCACGCCCCGCCAGCTGATCGCAGACTCTCGATTTCGTGATCACGGACAGTTTTCGAAAATATTGTCGGTTAGTGTCCGTGATCATGAACGGGCAGCCCTGATCGCGCGGTGAGGTGGTCGGGAGCGCCTTTGTAGACTCTGAGCGAGCAGGTCGGGGGCGTCCAGCCGAGCCGAGAGCTTGGAGGCATGAAGATGGCTCAGCACTGCTATCAGGAATTCGGACCCGGTTGCTGCCGCCCAGGGCCATGACCAGTCAGCCGACCGTGCTAGTAAGCCGCCGCGAGACGTTCAATGCTGCGCATCAGCTCCGTAATCCGCGCCTGTCAGACGACGAGAACCGGCGCCTATTCGGAAAGTGTGTCAATCTGCATGGCCACAATTACGCGCTGGATGTCGTTGTTGCCGGAAAGATCAATGACGACAGTGGCTATGTCATGGACCTGAAGGTCCTTTCGGACGTGATGCAGCAGCAGGTCATACAGCACGTCGATCACCGTAATCTGAATACCGACGTCCCGTGGCTTCAAGGATGCGTCCCGACGGCGGAAAACCTCGCTGTGATCTTCTGGGAACGGCTCAAGCGCGAGCTCCCTGAAGGAGCGCTGCAGTCAGTCCGGGTCTGGGAGACCGATAAGAACTGGGCCGAGGTCGGTGATCATTCCTGAGGACCCAGCCCGCGCTGGCAGGGAGCTGAGCTGCCGCTACACAGCTGCGGACCTGCAGGTATTCACCGCTGACGAGGCGCGGCGCTTCGCCCCTGACGATGGCTGTGATCCGCAGGCCGACCAGACGCTGGCGTGGGAGTTGCTGTACCGGCTCGAGCCCGGGCTCTACGATCGCCTGATCCGCGCCGAGCGGCTCCATCCCGGAATAGTTGACTGGCTGCCGCGCAGCGTGCAGCGGATTGTCGAGGTCGGCGCGGGATCAGGGCGGCTGACGATGGAGCTTATCGAACGGGGGCAGGAGGTAGTGGCAATCGAGCCTGCCGCGGGCCTGCGCAGGATTCTCGAGCGGAAGCTCGCAAGAGCCGACCATGGCTGCCGCGCCCGCGTCATGAACGGCTTTTTCGACGAGTTGCCCGTGCCGAGCGGTTTCGCCGATCTGGTCGTCGCGTGCTCTGTCCTGACCCCGGAACCGTGCCACGGCGGTGACGTCGGCCTGGCCGAAATGGAGCGGATTTGCGGGCCTGGTGGTTGTGTCGCCATTATCTGGCCGAACAACATAGGCTGGCTGGCTGTCCGCGATTACCACTATCGAAGCTTCGCTGGAGCGATGGCCATGGAGTTCGCTAGCCATCGCGAGGCGGTTGAGCTTGCGGAGATCTTCTATCCCCGTGCGGCGGCCGAGGTCCGTGACCGCGGCAGCCGGCGGGTCCCTTATCAGGTGCTGGGGGTCAATCCGCCGCGCGACCTGGCCTTTAAGGACATTACACGGTGAAAATCGGCACGGAAGCGCCGCTGCAGATCGCGATCATGGCGCCGCTCGTATCAGCCATCCGCGAGCCGCAGGGCGGAGGCTCGCAGGCGTTCGTGTCCGATCTGGCCAGGGGCCTGGTCAGCAGGGGCCACCGGGTCCACGTCTACGCGGCCGCCGGATCGCAGATACCGGGGGTAACCGTGATCGACACCGGAGTCGATCCGAGTTCGCTGGCAGCCACCCTGTACCGAGCCGTCGGCCCATCGGGCCGCGACCCGGCCGCGGCTGCGTCGGCGGCTGCGTCGGCGTTTGCCGGTGCCTACTCCGCCGTCCGGGAGACCCGCTATGACATCATCCATAATCACGCCTTCGACGCTCCGGCGATCAGCCTGGCTGCAGGCCTGGATGCGCCTGTCGTGCACACGCTCCACCTGCCGCCTGAGACGGCGGTTGCTGTAGCGCTTGGTATCGCCGGCCAGGGCAGCCGACCTCCGGCCGTAGCGTGCGTGTCCACGTCCCAGGCGAGCGCCTGGCGCATGGTCACCCGAGTCGACGCGATCCTCCCGCCCTACGTGCCGACGCGTTCGGTCCCCTGGTCGGACGCGGCCGGGGACGGCGC
>DASWGE010000004.1:0-4108 GCA_036393895.1 Streptosporangiaceae bacterium
CGACCCGCTCAAGTGGACGAAAGTCGCCGGGCAGATTCTCGGCGTGACCGAAGAGACCACCACCGGCGTGCACCGGCTATACGAGATGGCGAAGGAGGGCACGCTGCAGTTCCCCGCCATCAACGTCAACGACTCGGTGACAAAGTCCAAGTTCGACAACAAGTACGGCACCCGCCACTCGCTTGTGGACGGCATCAACCGGGCCACTGACACGTTGATCGGCGGCAAGATAGCCGTCATCTGCGGCTACGGCGATGTCGGCAAGGGCTGCGCGGAGGCGCTGCGCGGGCAGCGGGCCCGCGTCATCATCACCGAGATCGACCCGATTTGCGCGCTCCAGGCAGCGATGGACGGGTACCAGGTCAGCAGGCTCGAGGACGTCATCGAGGAGGCTGACATCTTCGTGACCGCGACCGGGAACCTGCGCATCATCACCGCTGAGCACATGAGCCGGATGAAGCACCAGGCCATCGTCGGCAACATCGGGCACTTCGACAACGAGATCGACATCACCGGGCTTGGCAGGCTGCCCGGCATCCGGCGGAACACCATCAAGCCGCAGGTCGACGAGTGGATCTTCCCCGACGGGCACTCGATCATCGTGCTGTCCGAGGGGAGGCTACTGAACCTGGGGAACGCGACCGGGCACCCGAGCTTCGTGATGTCGTCCAGCTTCACGAACCAGGTTCTGGCCCAGATCGAGCTGTTCACCAGGACCGATCAGTACCCCCTCGGCGTGCACGTGCTGCCCAAGCAACTGGACGAGCGCGTCGCCCGGCTGCACCTGGACGCCCTCGGCATCCGGCTGACCGAACTCAGCAAGGAGCAAGCCACCTACATCGGCGTCCCCGTCGAAGGCCCGTACAAACCAGACCACTACCGCTACTGAGGGCCCGCTCGCGTGCTCCGGCTTCCGCATCGATGAACCCCTGACAGCGCTATGAGCAGCGAGACGGGCAGCGGCCGCGACGGCGGGTTCGGGTCGGATATCGCCGATCCGGGGCTGGCTGAGGGCGGGCTGGCCAGGATCGCGTGGGCGGAGCGCGCGATGCCGGTGCTCGGGCTGCTGCGGGAAGAGTGCGCCAGCAAGCAGCCGTTCGCCGGGCGCTCCATCGCGGCGTGCCTGCACATCACGGCGGAGACGGCCATCTTGGCCGGCGTGCTGACCGCAGGCGGCGGCCGGGTACATCTCGCCGCGTCGAACCCGCTATCGACCCAGGACGACATCGCGGCAGCACTGGCGAGTCAGCCGCGGGTATTTGTTAACGCTAAAACGGGAGTCGATCGGGAAACGTACTACGCCCACCTGCACCGGGCGCTGGACGGGGCGCCCGACTTGGTCGTTGACGACGGGGGCGACCTGGTGAACACGCTGCACGCCGACCGCCCAGAACTGCTGCCCGCCGTCGTCGGCGGCTGCGAGTCCACCTCGACCGGGGTCGCGCGGCTGCGCCAGATGGCGGCGGCCGGGACGCTGGCCTTCCCTGTCGTGGCCGCCGACGTCTCGGTGACCAGGCGCATGTTCGACAACGGCTACGGGACCAGCCAGTCGGTCATCGACGGGCTGCTGCGGGCCACGAATATCCTGCTGGCCGGCAAGACCGTCGTGGTCGCAGGCTACGGCTCGAGCGGGAGCGCGATCGCCGACCGGGCAGCAGGCTTCGGGGCGCAGGTAATCGTCACCGAGATCGATCCGGTCCGCGCGCTCGATGCGATCATGCGCGGCCACCGGGTCCTGCCGATGGCCGAGGCCGCCCCGGTTGGCGACGTGTTCATCACCGCGACCGGATCGCGCGACGTGATCACCGGCGAGCACCTGGCGGCCATGCGCGACGGCGCCGTCCTGGCCAACGCCGGTCATTTCGACGTCGAGATCGACGTCCGGGCGCTGGGGGATCTGGCCGTCCGGGTCAATCGCGGGATCAGGCCGTACGCGGACGAGTATGTGCTCGCCGGCGGAAGCCGGCTGATCCTGCTGGCCGACGGCCGGGTGGTTAACTTGATCGCGGCCGAGGGTAACCCTGCCGCCGTGATGGACCTGTCCTTCGCGGCGCAGGCGCTGGCGCTGATGTGGCTGATCAGCGGGGAGGCTGGGCTGCCGGCTGGCCTGCACCCGATGCCGGCCGCCATCGATACCGAGGTCGCGCGGCTCACGCTCGCCGCGCACGGGACCCGGATCGACGAGCTGACCGCCGCGCAGCATGAGTACCTCGCCTCGTGGCGTCAGGGCAGCTAAAGGCAGTCGCGATGGCGAACGGTTAATGGATGATCGTTTTCAGTGCACGCCCGGCTGATGGCACCCTAGGTACATGACGAGCGACAGCATCGCCGCCGATCCGCTGCTGCCCGGGTTGCGCGCGCCTGGGAACCGGGTCAGCCGCCGGGCGATCAGCTACTGGACGGCGAGGGCTGCGGTCAGCGGTGCCGTCGTCGTGCTCGCGGAGGTCACGCTCGCCGCAACGAGCGGCTTCCCCGCGGCGTGGCGGGCCGCCATCATCGCGACAGCTGTCCTGGTGGGGTTGCACGCGATCGTGATGCCGCGCTGGCGGTACAACGTGCACCGCTGGGAGGTGACCGACCAGGCCCTGTACACGAGGTCGGGCTGGTTTTCCGTGCACTGGCGGATCGCCCCGATCAGCCGGATCCAGACCATCGACAGCCACCGGTCTGTCGGCGAGAGAATCTTCGGTTTGGCCAATGTGACCGCGACGACGGCCTCGGCGGCAGGCCCGGTGCGGATCCACGGGCTTGACCGCGGGCTTGCCGACCGGCTACTCGACCAGCTGGCTGTAGCGACCGGGCAGACGCGGGGCGATGCGACATGACGGCTCCCGAGGTGACGGGCGGTTCCGACGACGCCGGGCTAGCCCCGGTTCCCGCCGGGATGACGGCCGCACCGCCCGGGGCGTCAGGGCGCCCAGGTCCTGAGGCGGGATGGCGGCGGCTGAGCAGGCGGAGCATGGTTGTGCGGCCGCTGACCGACCTGGTCAGGTTGCTGCCCCTGCTGGCCGGCCTCGTGCTCCTGCACGCACAGACGGGTGCCGGCTTGGCCTGGGGCGCGGTCGCGTCGGTCTTCGCCGTCGTCACTGGCCTGGTGCACTGGGCGACCACCAGGTATCTGATCACTGAGGAGCGGGTTTACCTGCGTCGCGGCCTGCTGAATCAGAAAACGCTGTCGGTGGCCAGGGACAGGATCCGGACCGTCGACGTGACCGCGCACCTCTTGCACCGGCTGCTCGGCGTCTGCCGGGTCAGCATCGGAACCGGTCGCAACGACCTGCGGTCGGGGCACAGCTTCCACCTGGATGGCATCACTCGGTCAGAGGCCGAGTCCCTGCGGATCGTGCTGCTGGCAGCGGGTGCCGATGTCGCGCCGGCGGCTGGGGCCGCCCAGGCGGCCGGGCCCGCCGCCCCGGTGGCTCAGGACGCCCGGGTAGGCAATACGGAGCCTAAGCCAGCCCCGGCTGAGCCGGAGTCGACGCTGCCGCAGGCCGGGCCGCAATGGACGCGGGCGGAGGCGGGGCAGGACGGGGCTGATCAGGACGCCGCGACGGAGATTGTCCGGCTGCGGCTCAGTTGGCTGCGCTTCGCCCCGCTGACGATGACTGGCCTGGTCGTGCTCGGCGTGCTGTTCGGAGGTGTCATCCAGATCACGAATGCCACCGATATCAACCTCGCGGCCACGGACCCGATCCGGCAGATCGTCGCGGACCTCGCGGCGCTTTCGGTCGTGCAGCGGATTCTCGCCGGCGGGGCCGTCGCCGTGCCCGCTTACGTGCTGATCGCGATGGCCGGCTATGTCGCCGTGTTCTGGAACTTCCGGTTGACCCGCCTAGGCACGGACACGCTCAGGGTTACCCGCGGCCTGCTTTCTCTTCGCGCGACCACGATCTCGGTCAGCAGGCTGCGGGGCGTCGAGATCAGCGAGCCGTTGCTGTTGCGGGCAGCTCGCGGCGCGCGCTGCATTGCCATTGCGACCGGCCTGCACATCGGCCGGGGCGCCGAGCGCGAGGGCTCCGTGCTGTCGCCTCCCGCGCCGCGCGCGGTCGCCCAGCGTGTGGCCAGCAGCGTGCTTGGCCTGCCGGCCGGCCTCTGCTCTGGCCCGCTC
>DASWGE010000005.1:0-3592 GCA_036393895.1 Streptosporangiaceae bacterium
TGACACCGAATACCGCGCCGCGGTGCTCAAGATCGTCACCGACGAACCGGGAATGACACCCGATGTCGAGCGGCTGGCGAACGCCGTGGCCAGCGTGCACCTGCGGACCGGTGCCCCGATCTGCACGCACGCGCACGCGCCGACCAAGCGCGGCCTCGACCAGCAGCGGGTGCTGCAGGAAAGGGGCGTCGATCTTGGCCGGGTGATGATCGGGCACTCGAACGAGTCAACAGATCTGGATTACCTCACCCGCGTCATAGACAGCGGCTCCTACCTAGGCTGGGACCGCTGTGGCCTGCCGGTGGCTGTCCCGCTCGACACGCAGATCGACACCCTCGCGGCGCTCTGCGAGCGCGGTTATGCGAACAGGATCATGCTGTCCCACGACAAGTCCTCGTTCATGGACTGGTTCTCCAACGCCGAGGTTGACCCCGTGCTGCCCGACTGGCGTTACACCTACATCCACGACACGGTGCTGCCTGGCCTGCGGGACCGCGGCGTGACTGACGACCAGATCGAGCAGATGCTGATCCGCAACCCGCGCGAGTTCTTCGGCGCGGCAGGAGCAGCGTGACTTCCGCCGCAGCTGATGCCGCAGGGAGGACCGCGATGGTGATCACGCCCGCGCCCCGGGGCGCGAACCCATTCGATGACACGGGCGTCCAGCCGGACAGTAACGGCGTCCGCCGGTATCCGGGCCTGCATCAGTCGCTGGTCGAGATGCTCGGCGAGAGCGTGCGGGCCGACCCGGACGCTGAGGCGCTGGTCGAGGTGGGCGGCGCCCGGCTGAGCTACGCCGAGTTGTGGGACCGGGCAGCGCGAGTGGGCGGCGGCCTGCGCGAGGCCGGCATCAGCGCAGGCGACCGGGTGGCGATCAGGCTGCCCAATTCCATCGACTGGGTGCTGGCCTTCTTCGGCGGGCTGATGGCCGGCGCCGTGGTGGTGCCCGTCAACACCAGGCTCACTGAGGCTGAGGCAGGCTACATCATCGGGGACTCGGGCAGTTCCTACGTGTTCGAGCCTGGTTCAGCCCTGCCCGACGGGAAGCCGTTGGTCCATGAGGGCGCAGTCAGGTCGGACGTCGCCGCGATCTTCTACACCAGCGGCACGACCGGGTTTCCCAAAGGCGCGATGCACAGCCACGAGAACGTGCTGGCGAACGTGGAGACCGTGTACCGCGTGAGCGACATTCCGCGCGACGCTGGCCGCGAGATGCGGACCCTGGTTGTCGTCCCGCTCTTCCACGTTACGGGCTGCCACAGCCAGACCCTGCCCGCCCTGCGGATCGGCGGGGCGGCGGTGATAGACGCCGCCTTCGACGGCCGACGGATGATCGAGACGCTGGAGCGGGAGCGGATCACGGCCTGCACGGCGGTGCCGGCGATCTACTACTACATACTCAACCACCCGGACTTCACCCCGGCGAAGGTCGCCGGCGTCCGCTGGGCCTCATACGGCGGCGCGCCGATCGCGCCCGACCTGGTGCACCAGATCGGCGAGCGCTTCGCCGGAGCCCGGCTGGCCAACGGGTTCGGGCTCACCGAATGCACGTCCATCGCCACACTGCTGCCACACGAGTGGGCTGCTGCCCACGCTGACTCGGTGGGCTTCGCCGCGCCGCATGCCGAGGTGGCGATCGACACGACCAGCTTCGGCCAGGACGCCGCCATGGGCGAGATCCTGATCCGCGGCCAGAGCGTCTGCGCAGGCTACTGGAACAAGCCAGAGGCCACGGCGCAGACCTTCGCCGATCATTGGCTGCGCACCGGCGATGTGGGCAGGGTCGACGCCGACGGGCTCGTCTTCGTGCTTGACCGGATCAAGGACATGATCAACAGGGGCGGCGAGAACGTCTACTGCGTGGAGGTGGAGAACGCCCTCATTGGCGCCCCCGGCGTCGGCGAGGTCGCCGTCGTCGGCGTGCCCGACTCGATGATGGGCGAGAAGGTCGGCGCCGTGGTCGTGCCGCTGCCCGGGGCGACCGTCGAGCCGGACGCGGTGCTGTCCTACGCCCGCGAGCACCTCGCCGACTTCAAGGTCCCCCAGTTCATCGCCGTGCGCAACGAGCCGCTGCCCCGGAACCCGAACGGCAAGGTAGTCAAGGCAACGCTGCGTAAGACGGCCTTCGACGCCCAGGCGGCCGGCTGAGCCGCCAGAACGGTCCTCGCTGGGAACGGCCGGCTGAGCTGCCTGGGCGCTGCCCGGAACGGCCGCACCGGTGGACGCGGCGGAATTGGCTAGGACTTGGCCTTCCTCCTGGTGCGCGCGATGGCGCCGATCGCCGGCGCGAGCGTCAGCCACAGGGCGATCGTAACGATCATCGAGCTGACGTAACCGAACGGCCGGATGCCTACCTCGCCTGCGAATCCGCCGGCGAACAGCATCAGCACCCAGGAACTGACGAAGAAGAACGGCCCTGCGGCGAGAACACCGAAGAAGTCACCCATGTCGTCCGCCTTTCTGTGTCATCTGACATGACCTGGATTATCGCGAAGGATCCGGGGTCGCGGGCGACCCCGGATCCTTCGCGATAATGGACAGTGGCTGGCGGGCTGCGCCCCCGACCGCGCTACTTGACCAGCTCGTCGACTGGCTTGACTCCAGCCGTCCCTCGCCGCAGCCGCCAGTACAGCGCCCCGACGTACCATAGGACGGCAATGGCGGCGCCGTAGCCGAGCACCTTGTCCGAGCCGTGGAACGGCCCGGGCAGGGATAGCGCCAGCATGATGATCACCGTGTAGACGAGCACGAACCCGATGACCGGCCATGCCCACCGGCCGAGCGTGAACGCGCCGGGGATGCTGTCAGTCGTGCGCCGCTTGACTGCGTAGGCGACGGTTATCAGGAAGTAGATGATGTACGGGATGATCGCGGTTGCGCCGACCAGCGTTAGGAACGCGCTGGTCTGCAGGTAGCCGTACCACATCACGCCGAGGTCAATGACGCCGAAGACCAGCAGCGCGATGATCGGGGTCTGGCTGCGCACATTTACTTTCCTTAGCTGCCCCGAGAACGGCAGCATGTTGTCCCGCGCCAGGGAGTAGGCCAGCCGCGCCTGGGCTCCGGCGCCGACGACCAGGATCGCGAACATCGAGAAGATCACGAACGCGATGAACACCTTCACCAGCCAGGACGGCAGCCAGTAGCCGGCGATCACCAGCAGCGGCAGCGGCGCTGCCTCGGTCGTCTTCAGGTCGGGTATGGCCACGGTAAAGCCGATCAGCGCGACCATGCCGAGCACCGCCGACAGGACGACCGCCCAGATAACGCCGCGCGGCACACTGCGGACCGGGTTGACGGCGTCTTCCGACATGTCGGCGGCCAGCTCGAACCCCACCAGCGTGAAGGCGCCGAGCAGCCCGGCGAGCGTAAAGGCGTACCAGGTCGGGTTGTGGATCACCGCGGTCGTGTTGGTCAGGATGCTCGCTGTGTATGGGGACGGCTTGGCGTTGAAGCCCCATAGGGCGAGGAGCAGAACGCCGAATACCACTGTGCCGATGATCTCGGTGAAGACAGCGACGTTGTTGACCCGTGCGGCCACCTGCATGCTGATGATGTTGATGACCACGGGAAGCAGCATCAGGATGATCGC
>DASWGE010000006.1:0-9486 GCA_036393895.1 Streptosporangiaceae bacterium
TCGCCGACGGCGACGCCGCCGAGCGTCTGAATTCGCTCGGCGATCTGGTCCACCAGTTCGAGCTGCTCGCCGGCGTGTTTGTCCAGGAGCAGGTGCAGCTGGTAGAAGGTCGCTCCGCGCATCAGCCAGTGATGCTTCTTATACAGCGCGTACAGGATCTGCGTATCGGCGAGAGTCTGATTGAGGCGCTGGCAGGAATACATCCGAGCGTCGTAGGACAGTCCGATCGGGAACTGCCGTACGGTGCCGAACTCCTGGATCACGACGCCTTTCTGGTGCAGCCACGGCTGGCTGGTCACTGTTCGGGCGGCCCCGTCGGAACTGGCAGCGCGCGTACGGGACCTAGCCGGGCGCCGCGTGGTGCTGGCCGCGCGCCTGGACGTGTCGGAGGCGGCTGTGCGCGTGGCGGATCGGGCCGCTGGAATGGTGGTGGAACGCTTGGCGGGCAAGGCAACTCCTCAAGTACAGCGGCAGCGCAATTGGAGTGCCCTGCCGGCCTGGCGGCGATACGCGCCGACGATCGCTCACCCGGCCTCGAGCACGTTAAGTCATGACGCGGAAGCGCCGAGTAAGCGTCCGACGCGGGCTGGCATGCCCCGTCCGGGGGTCACGAAACCAGCCGGTTCAGCACGAGCGCGGCAACCCCCGCTCCAACGCCTCGGTGCGCGCTTCCGCATCGTCAGCCTCTGTATCCGGATCTTCGAACCTCAGGCCGTCCAGCCGGCGTTCACGTTTCAGTGACATCACACCCCGGCGGTTAGCTGCGGTAAGAACTCGACGCCGATTTGAAGCGGTCTACGCCGCGAATTTCGGGCCAATTCTCGGATACGTCGTTCGCCGCACCGAGAATGCAGACAACGCCGCCGACGTTGTCGCCGAGACGTTCCTCACGGCCTGGCGGCGGCTCGACGACGTGCCGCACGGCGATCGCACCAGGCTCTGGCTGTACGGAGTCGCCCGGCGCGTGCTCGCCAACCACCACCGGGGCGAGCGCAGGCGCTCGGAGCTGAGCGGCAGACTGCACGGCGAACTGGCTGGCGCGCACCGCGATTCAGATTTCGCCGACCGGCAGGGCAGGGTCGGGGTTGCCTTCAGGAGCCTGCCTGAGGCCGACAGGGAACTGCTTGCCCTCGTGGCCTGGGAGGGCCTGGATAACGCGCAGGTCGCGGCGGTTCTCGACTGCTCGAGGAATGCCGTGCGGATACGGCTGCACCGCGCCCGGGCGAAATTCGCCAGGGCCATGCAGGTCGAGGGCGACCTGCCGCGCCCCGTCCTGGCCAAGATCTCGAACGGAGAACCAGCATGAATGAGCTACATCAGATTTCGCGGCTCGCTATCGTCGACGACGAGCAGGCTACCGGCTTGGTCAGCGCGGAAACCAGAGCGGCCCTGGCCGGCCAGATAGCTGCAGCATCGGCCGGGGAGCCTGGAGCCCGGCGCCACGATGGGCACGGGCGCAAGACCGCGCGGCGCAGGTGGGTCGCGGGAGTGCCGGCTGCCGTCGCGCTCGGCGGCGCACTACTTGTCATCAGCGTGCTCGGCCGCCCCGGCGATGCGATCGGCCCGGTTGGCGTCGGCAGCGCGAAGGCCGCGCTCGTCGTCACCAGACACGGCCATAGCGTCGATGTCGTCGTGCGCGACCCCAGGGCAGTGGTAGCCGACGTGCAACGGTTCCGCGCCGAACTGAAGGCAGACGCTGTCAACGTCGCGATCGTGCTCGTGCCCGTTCCTCATCCGCTGGCCGGCAAGTTCCTCGGCTTCGGTGCGGGCGGCGTGCTCGGTGACGCGGCGGGGCTGACGCCTATCGGGAAGGTCGGCCTGCGGGTCTCATCCGGCTACCAGGGCGAGGCGCAGATCTTCTTCGGCAGGCGGCGAAGCGGGGGGAGGATTATGTCGTCATGCTGCCGGTAACCGCGCCCGGTGAGCCGCTGTGGGGCCAGCCCATCGTGGGCCAGCGAGTGTCGGCGGCCCTGCCGCCGGTGAACCGCGCCGGTCTGTCGGTCGAGGCCTACAACGTGGAGAAGCGAACAAGCGACGGCACCGTTGTCGACCACACCGTAGCCAGCGTGCCCGGATCATATTTCGTCTACGCCGCTGACGCGACGGAGCCGGGCAAGGTGCTGCTCGTAGTCGGGCCAGCACGGGCCCGGCCGATCGGGCACCACGGCGCGCCGGGTCCTGAGCCCGGTGGAACTCCGGCTCCGCTCTACGGATAACCAGCTGGGTTCGTGCCAGGGTGTCCGGCTTGCAGGTATGCCGGGCACCCTGGCCGCACGATCGCGAAGCGTGCGTCCCGTAAGACCGGTCTCACGGTAGCCAGCCCGGCTGAGCGGGGAACTCTTGCCGGAGGCGTCAGGAGAGTTCTGCGCGGAGCTTGGCGGCGGCTGCGGTCATGGCCCTGAGCTTGCCGAATGCGGATTCGCGCGGCAGGTACTTCATGCCGCAGTCTGGCGCGAGCACGAGCTGGTCGGCGGGCACGTACGGCAGGGCCTGACGGACCCGGTCGGCTACCTCCTCGGCGCTCTCGACGGCGTGATCGCCGAGGTTCAGCACCCCTAGGATGACCGTCTTGCCCGCTTCGGCCAGCAAGCCAAGCACCGAGCAGTCGAGGCCCGACTGGGCGGTCTCGATCGAGATCTGCCTCGCCGTGCTCGCGGCCAGTTCGGGCAGGAACGAGTAACCGCTCGGCCGCTCGTGAATGATCGCCGCGTAGCCGAAGCACAGGTGCACGGCCGTCGTGCCGGTGATCCCGTCAAGCGCGGCGTTCAGCACGCCCACCCCGAACTCGCGCGCGGCCTCGGGCCTGCCCTGCAGGTAGGGTTCGTCGACCTGGACGATGTCGGCGCCCGCGGCGAACAGGTCCTCGATCTCGTCGTGCACCGCTGCGGCGTAGGCGTGGGCGGCCGCCTCGACTGAGGGATAGAAGTCGTTCTGGGCCTGCTGGGCCATCGTGAACGGGCCGGGAACGGTGACCTTGACGGACTTGCCGTTCCCCGCCTGCTCCCGGAGGAATGCCAGGTCGGCCAGCCCGACTGGATACCGCCGCTTGATCGGCCCGACGATGCGCGGCACCGGGTTCGGGTGTCCGCTCCGGTCGAGCGCGGTCCCCGGGTTGTCGATGTCCACGCCGTCGAGTGCGGTGGCGAAGGCGTTTGAGTAGCTCTCCCTGCCGGTCTCGCCGTCGGTGATGATGTCGAGCCCGGCCGCGCACTGATCGGCGATGGCCAGCCGGCTCGCGTCGCGCTTGGCCTGTTCCAGGTAGGCCGGGTCAACCCGCCACAGTTCGCGTGCCCTGATCCTGGGCGGGAACCGTCCGGCTAGCCTGTCCCGGTCGATCAGCCAGTCAGGCTGCGGGTAACTGCCGACCAGCGAGGTCGGAAAGAGCGGATTCGCCATGGTGGGCACTCCTCCGGATCGCGGCGCGCAGCCTGGGATTACGCATGGCCAAGTTTCGTCAGGCTAACGTTAGCCTGACGCGGTTGACGCGGTGCGGCTGCGCAGGGTGGCGAGGAAGGTAGCCAGGCACGTGGCCGCGAGCAGCGCGTACGGCACCAGGTCGGTGGTCGCCTGGGCGATCGCGCCGCTGGCCGAGGCCGCGATCGTCTGGCCGGCCGCCCAGGCCAGGTTCGCGAGCCCGAACGCAAGGCCCTGGTGCAGCTCAAGCCGGTGAGCCGCATCGCTGAGCATGGCGCTCGACGGGGCGAACAACGTGCCGAACGCGGGCATCCCGATCACCAGCATGGCGATCAGCACGGCGGCCGGGGCGAGCACCGGCGCAAGCAGGCTGACCGCCACGCCCGACAGCAGCGAGATCCGGATGGGGAGGTAACGGCCGCGCCGGTCAGAGAGCCGTCCGGACAGCGGTGACAGTCCGGTCTCGATCGCGGCGGACGCGAGGAACGTCGCGCCGATCACAATGGGCGTGGCACCCAGGCCGTTAAGCCGCAGCGGCGCCAGCACGTCCAGGACGCCGAACGCCAGGCCCGCGATCGCGGTGAGCCAGAGGCCGAGGGCGACGCCTGGATCCCTGACGGCTGCGAACGCCGCGGACAGCCCCTGCGGCTCGGCCCGCTCTGGCGCGCGCATGGCCAAGTTGGCGGCGACCAGGATGGCGCCGATCACGGCCGCGGCCGAGAACGCCGGGCCGGTGCCGATCTGGTCGGCGACTGCGCCCACCACTGGCCCGAACAATGCTCCGCCGACGGCTGCGCCAAGCGCCGTGCCGAGCAGCTCACCGCGGCGCTCAGCCGGTGCCGCACTGGCCAGCCAGGCCATTCCCGCAGCCCAGGTGCACGAGCCGCCGAGGCCCTGCACGAAGCGGGCGGCATCGAGCACGACGGCCGTGTTCGACCAGCCGAAGGCCAGCGTCGAGACGCTCATCAGGACCAGGCCGACCAGCACGCCGCGCTTGGCGCCGAGGTGAGCTACGAGCAGTCCGGCCGGAAGCGCGCCAGCCAGAGTGCCGGCCGGATACGCCGCCACGAGAATGCCTGCCCCGGCTTTGGAGAGCCCTACGACATGGACGTAGTGCGGCAGCAGCGGCGTGAGCGCGGTGAAGAAGATCGTGTCCGTGAACACGATGGCGCTGACGAAAAGCAGCAGCGTACGGACCGGGCGCGGCAGCGCAGGCCTGGAGGCGACGGATGCCTGCCGCACTCTTATCAGCCCCGTTCGCTTGGTTCGCCCCGTCGCAATCCCGTACTGACCTGCCCGTATGCGACGAACAGACAGCCGAGCCTAGCGCAGGCCGATGATCTTGATCAAAGGGCCACCGCGGCCAGGCCCGTCTCGCGGGAAGCTCAAGATCTGGCTCTCGGGCGCTGCCCGTCGCCTGGCCGCGTCTTGGACGTCGGCGGAGGGACCGGGCTCCTGCTGCGCGATCTAGGCCTGACAGCTAGGCAGGCCTGGTCTTCACCGCCTGGAGCGTATAGCTGTGCGCCAGCCGCCACGGGCGGTCGGTCAGCCGCCATTCGTCGCGGTCGATCTGCTCCATCTGGCCGGGCAGCGCCTCCCAGGGCACGCTGTCATGCTCGGTCAGTCCGGTTATGGCCATTTCGGCGTCGAGCAACGCAGTCACGATCTCGCCGAGGCCGTGATTCCACTCATGGGTCACGTTGTGCTCGAAGACCACGTCGGTGGTCACGTAGGTGCCCTCTTCGTCGAACGTCATCGGCACGTCCCGCTCGAAGTACGGGTACTCGACGACGAGCAGGTCGTCGTCCCGGCCATCCTGCAGCGTCCACAGCATCGGATGGCCTTCCCTGATGAATAGCCGTCCGCCAGGGCGCAGCAGGTCCGCGACGACCTGTGCCCACCGGCTGACCGACGGCAGCCAGCACAGTGCCCCGATGCCCGTGAAGACGAAGTCGAACCCGCCGTGCCCGACCGCCTCGGCGGCCTGGTAGACGTCGGACTCCACGAACGTGGCGTCCGCGCCGGTCTGCCCGGCCAGCGCTCGAGCCTGCCGCACTGCGGGGCCGGAAAAGTCCACCCCGGTCATCGACGCGCCGAGCCTGGCGAGCGAGATCGTGTCGGTGCCGATGTGGCACTGCAGGTGCACGCCGCGCTGGCCGCTGATGTCGCCGAGCAGCGGCAGGTCGAATCGCACCACCTCGCTGAGGAACTCCGGGTCGGCGATGAATTTATCGACGCTGTAGTCCGGCGAGGCAGCGTGCGCGGGCACGCGCTCATCCCAGTTGGCCCGGTTGACGGCCGCGTAATCATCCACGGCAGTAATGTGCCACAGACGGTCTTCGATAGCTCACGATTAACGGGCGCACGTGGCTAGCCCAGGTTCGCGGCTCCTCAGTCCTGGGTGAATTTTACGTTCGGCCCGCTCGTTTCTCGTGGCAGACCAGTACCTTGTCCGCAGGGCGTCGTTGCGGCGTTTTGTTCAGCGAATTGGAAAGGCTTTACTCAATGCAAGCCGAAATCAAGGGCTCGACCATGCCCATCCTGGAAGTCTCGCTGCAGCAGGGGGAGTATGTCGTGACTCCGCACGGCGAGCTGGCCTGGATGACGACAAGCATTCAGATGTCGCAGACCATGAACGCGGGCGGCGGCGGTGACGGGCTCATGGGCGGCCTGAAGCGGATGATGGGCGGCGGCGGACTCTTCCTGACGCGTTACGACGGCCCAGGCTCGATCAGCTTCGCCGCCAAGGTACCCGGCCATGTCGTGCCAGTCGATATCTCCGGCGGCCACTCGTACCTGGTGCACAGGCATGGCTGGATGTGCGGCACGCCCGGTATCACGCCCAGCGTCGGGCTGCAGCAGAGCTTCCGTGGCGGTCTGTTCGGCGGCGAGGGCTTCGTGCTGCAGAAGCTGGATGGCGAGGGCCGCGCCTGGGTGGAGCTAGGCGGCGAGGTGACGTCGTATGACCTGCCGCCGGGTCAGACCGTCCTCGTGCACCCAGGCCACATCGGGATGTTCCAGGCCACGGTGCAGTTCTCCATCACGAGGATGCGCGGAATCGCCAACATGATGTTCGGCGGCGACGGCTTGCACCTGGTGGCGCTCACCGGCCCTGGTCGGGTCTGGTTGCAGTCCATGCCGGTTTCGATGCTCGCGCACGCGCTGGCGCCGTACCTCGCCCAAGGCTCCGCGACCGAATCGGTCGCCGGCGGCGTGGCGGGCGGCGCGCTCGGCGACTTCCTCCGCAGCTGACCGGATTGAAACAACATCGCTGAACCCCTGATGGTGCCGGGACGCCATCAAGGGTTCAGCGATGGCTATGAAAGACGGGAGACAGGGCGGCGGCGCCGCATCGCTGCGGCTAAATCCGCGAAGCGTCGCGGTTCGCGGAACCGACATCGCCGCCCTGCCCCCGTGGCCACATGACCCCCGCACATGTGGCCCGGCCAGCGGCTAGCCCCGTGCGGTCGGCCGCTGCGCCGGCGCGATGTACATGCCCGCAGGAAGGTGAAGCGCTATGCGGCATATAGCCAAATCCTGGCCAAGTAACAGCGACGCTGCTGGCGCTAGGACTCCGGCGTTCCCTCGCCGCCGAACTGCTGCTCCGCGAGGAACCGCTCGAACTGCGCGCCGAGCTCATCGGCGGTCGGCATGTTCTCCGCCTGGTCAGCGAGCAGGCCCGGCCGGTTCGCGTTCAACGCGTCGTACTGCTCCTCCAGAGACCTGACCACCTCGGTCACTTCGTCCGAACCTTCGACCTGCCTGGCAATCTCGGCGTCAGTGAGCTGCGCGGCCTCGCTCAGCGCCTCGGCAGGCAGGTTCAGGCCCGTAGCGCGCTCGACGGCGGCCAGCAGCGTGATCGCAGCGGCCGGATAGGAGGCATGGGCGAGGTAATGCGGTACGTGCACGGCGAACCCGACCGCCGCCTTGCCGGCCTCGCCCATCCGGAACTCGATCAGCGCCGAAGCGCTGCCCGGCACCTGGAGCCTGTCGACAAGCGGCTGGTAGCCGTCGATCAGCTCTGGCTGGGTCGCGTGCCCGGTGATGCCGAGAGGTCTGGTGTGCGGGACTCCCATCGGGATGCCGTGAAAGCTCACCATGAGCCGCACGTTCAGACGGGCCGACAGGGCCAGCACAGCCTTGGTGAACGCCTCCCAGTCGCGGTCTGGCTCCAGGCCGTTGAGCAGCAGGAAGGGAGTCTCGTCCGCGTCGCGGAGCAGATGCACGTTGATCTCTGGCGCCTCCACGCTCTCCCAGTGATCCTTGGTGAAGATCATCGCGGGGCGACGGGACCGGTAGTCGATCAGCGAATCGACATCGAACCTGGCGATCTCGGTGTGGTCGAGAGTCGAGAGCAGGTGCGAGGTGAGCAGGCGCCCAGCGGCACCCGCGTCGACGAAGCCGTCCAGGTAGTAGAGCATCACGAGGTCCGAGGCGAGCTCGGGCGCGTCTGGACTCACCTCGTAAAGGTCTCCGGGATCGCGCGCCACGTCGGCAGCCTCCTCAGCCAATGCTCGTATACAAGTCTTATCAACGTTCTGGCGCGGATCGTCCATCCGGGCAGCAATTCATTGCTTCATTGGTGGCGAAGCCGTGTCCCGGCGCGGCCGGGTCTCAGGATCCGGCATCCGATCCGCGGGCGAGCGCGGCCTTGTGCTCCTGCCACCTCTTGAAGATCTGGGGAAGTTCGGCGCTGACAAACTCGAAGTACTGTACCGATTCGGCCAGTCTGGTGCCCGCCGGGGTGTTTGCGCCTACAACCTTTATGCCGTCCCGCAGGACGGCGCTCCACCGGACTAGGAGGCGGTCGCGGCCGGTCATGACCTCGTCCCAGACGCTGTCGTGGACACGGTAGTGGTGGCGGCGTGAGCCGGGCTCGCCTTCCCGGCTGATCATGCCGACGCTCACCAGGTAGCGGACGCCGCCGGACACGGCGGCCGGGCTGGCCTGGAGCTGGTCAGACAGCTCCGCCGCGGTGAGCCGCCCCGAGTCGGTAGCGAGCAAGGCGGCGAACACCCGGGCCGGCATGCGCGGGATGCCGGCCTCGACTAGGACGGACGCGAACCGCTCGACGAAGCGGTCCACGGCCTCCCGATCTCGTTCCGCTGCATTCGCCAATGTCTCTCACATAACTTTCAGGAATATTTGAATCTAGTGTAGTCTCCGAATCATGAGTAAGGCAATCGACGTGGCCGGGCTCCGCAAGTCATATGGCAAGGTCACCGCGCTGGACGGGCTTGACCTGAACGTCGCCAGCGGCGAGGTGCATGGGTTCCTCGGCCCGAACGGGGCCGGCAAGACCACCACGATCAGGATCCTGCTCGGCCTGCTGCGCTCCGACGGCGGGTTGGCGAGGCTGCTCGGTGGCGATCCCTGGACCGAGGCGACGACGCTGCACCGCAGGCTGGCCTACGTCCCCGGGGACGTCAGCCTGTGGCCGAACTTCAGCGGCGGCGAGGTGATCGACCTGCTCGGGCGGCTGCGCGGCGGCCTGGACGAGACCCGGCTGGCGAGCCTGCTCAAGCGATTCGAGCTCGACCCTACGGTCAAGGCGCGGGCGTACTCCAAGGGCAACAGGCAGAAGGTCGCGCTCATCGCCGCGCTCGCTTCCGACGTCGAGTTGCTGATGCTCGACGAGCCGACGGCGGGGCTCGACCCGCTGATGGAGGCCGCGTTCCGTGCCTGCATCACCGAAGAGCGCGGGCGGGGCCGCACGGTGCTGCTCTCCAGCCACATCCTGTCGGAGGTCGAGGCCCTCTGCGATCGCGTCACGATCATCAGGCGCGGCCGGGCCGTGGAGAGCGGAACGCTGGCCGACTTGCGTCACCTCACCCGTACGTCGATCTCGGCTGAGCTGGCCGCGCCGCCCGAGGGCCTCGACCGGCTGCCCGGCATCCATGGTCTGATCGTCGAGGGACTCCGAGTCAGGTGCGAGGTAGACACCGACAAGCTCGACGGCCTGCTCAGGATCCTCACCGCCGCCGGCGTGCGCAGCCTGGTCAGCCAGCCGCCCACGCTGGAGGAGCTCTTTCTGCGGCACTACACGGGCGAGGAGCCAGAACGCGGCGTCGC
>DASWGE010000007.1:0-8539 GCA_036393895.1 Streptosporangiaceae bacterium
GAGCGGCGAACGCGTCGCGGACGCCAGCGAACCGGTCCTCGCGGTAGTAGCTCTCGTCCGGCAGCGAGAGAGCAGCCTGCTCGAAAAACACCACATAACGCTGCGGGTTGCCAGGGTCAGGTTCGACAAGAAACCGGTACAGACTCCCGATTCCCAGCCGCTCCAGCCGTCCGAGCGTCTCCAGCAGCTCCGGAATAGAGCTGACGGCTCGAGCCGCCACGAGCGCCTCGCTGACGGGCCGCGAGCCGAGCTGCTCTGCCCGCTCGGCGTCCATGAAACTGGCATACAGGTCGCCGAGCTTCCGCTCCTCACTGCCTGCCGGTGCCGACGCGGCCTCTTCCACGATCTCGCGGACCGCTTTCTCAGCCTCGTCGGCCAGAAGCCGGAACGTGCCGTGACGAGCCCGGTCCGCGGGGATCTCGGTCCGCGCCAGCCACCGGCCGTTGACGTGCCGGAACAGGTCGTCTTGCGGGCGGATGCCGGGATCGAGCTCGTCGACGGGGATACCCGATGGGAGCGTCATGCGCCCTAGCGTAGGACCAGCGGCGGCCAGAACGCCGAACCAAACAGGTCCCGCCGCCCACCTCCGGTGCACATACAAAATGTTCTGGGCAAGGCTGCGTCACGAGCTTGGGTGGCGGCCGCGATCACATCGCGCACGTCGTCCGGAGACGGACCCGGCGCAACAGTGCTGGGGTACTCGAAGTTGTTACGCACGACGGATGCGGCCGAAGGACTTGAAGGCCCGGACCGTGGAGCCGAACTCAGCCTGGGCTGCTTCCTGGATCGCGATGTGGCCGCCGCGGCTGGTAGCACGCAGGCCTTGCACGGCCAGGAGACTCGCGGCGCTTTGTGCTGGAGCTCTGCGGCTTCCAGCAGCTCGGCAATCTTGTCCCGCCCTGGCTGCCACGTCACGGAGCGCTCTGTTCAGCGACAACCGGCACGAGCGGGCGCCCGGTCACCTCGGCGTGGAAGCCATCCCCGCCCTCGCGCCACCATTGCCGGGAACGGATCGTGACGTTGACCTCCCTGGCCAGCCGGACACCGGCTCGCTGTGCTGCATCGTCGACCTCGTCCCGGTCGGGATCGCCGATGACGAGCACGTCAATATCGGCTGGTGCCCTGCCGCGCTGCCCGGCATATCGGGCCGCCCAGGAGCCGAACAAGAAAGCGGACTCGATGCCGACGACCTCGGCGAGCTCCTCGGCGACGACCTGGCGTGGCCCGAACGAGCGAAGCAGCAACTCGGTCAGCGGGCCGGTGAGCGGCGAGTCGGCTGCAGTGACCAGCCGCGTGCTGCCGAGCCTCCGCGAGGAGACTACCCCGGCCTCTTCGGCTCTGGCCATTTCACGCTGCGCCGAGGAGAGTGAAGAGCCCGCACGGTCAGCCAGCTCGGTCAGCGACCATTCCCGTCCCGGTGTCAGCAGCACGACGGTGAGCAGCTCGGCCTGCAGTCGCGAGCGCAGCAGCGGCAGCAGCGGCGGAGCGGGCGCTTGCATAACACGCAATATGCCTGCCGCGATACGCAGCGACGCTTAGTTGCCGGGAAAAGCCCCACCTCGCCATCCAGGCAGCAGACGCCGCTGCCGCCCGCCGACCTCGGCGAGGCGGCGTTGACGACGCGAGAAAGGGCCAGGGCCCCCCGATACGTTGGCTCCCCCTTTGGCTCCCAGCGCAGGCCATGAGGCACGAGCGCATGGGTCACCGACCTGCTACTCAACCTTGCGTTGCTGGTCACAGCCCCGCCTAGCAGCGCCGGCAGGGCGCGATGTTACGAAATGAGCGATTGCCGATGGGCAGTAACTCGTCACGCTCAACCGCCGCGTCCTGAGCAGGACTCGAACCTGCGACCTACTGCTTAGGAGGCAAACCCGAACCAGGCCAGGCGACGCTCACGGTCGCCCTATGTGGCGCCGACCTGGACATTCGCCCGATGACGCCTGACGTCGCCCTGCACCTGTGAATACTGGCTCCCAGTTGGCTCCTGGCGACAGACGTTCTATGGTTCCGGGTCTGCTCTGTCATGCTGCGGACTGGGGCGCCGCCCGGTGCAGCTGCGGGAAACGCCCTTCGTGCCAGGACCTGCCGTGCCACGAAACAGGCGTAACGGGTAATGCGCGCGGTGGAACGAGCCGGCTATCGCCGGCAGCTCGAGCTGCCAGCCCCGCGGGCTCAGCAGCCAGTCCTTCGCCACGCTAACAGGGTCTGAGAAAGTGCTGTATACTCGGAAGTCAGTTACCTATGTGGGAGGGCGGCATCGCGATGTCCGTCGCCATCGAGGAGAAACGAATCCGGAGCCTCTTCGACCGAGTGGAGGCCGTCGAAGACGTCGCTCGTACGCTCCCAGAGGACGACGAGCGCAGGGCGCGTTTGCTGGAGGTCTCAAATGCCGCCCTGGCGGACGAGGGCACCATCCGCCCGGTCATAGCGGCTCGGCTGCTCGGCCTGAGCGAGAAGACCGTCAGAGCGTGGGTTTCTCAGGGCGTGATCGTGGCCGCTCAACGGACTCCGCGGCTGCTGCTGGACCTGCAGAGTGTTCACCAGATCAGCCATATCGTGCGCGGGCTGCGGGCACACGGCAAGGATCGCGACCTGCTGGATGAGGTATGGCGGCGGTTGAACGACGCCGTCCTGCTGGAGCGCGCCGACCTGCAAGAGAGCATTGAGCAAATGCACCGGGGTGAGGGGCGTGTCTTGCGCCCAATTGGGGGGAATAGCCCTACAAGCCGGTAAAATGCGGGGCCATGCCCCCACCGAAGTGCTGGCCACTTCCCGCGCAGACCAGCAGATCGCAAAGCTCACCCGCAAGCGCGCCAGGGCGTTTGATGCCTTCGTCAACGGCCTGGCCGCGCATGGCTGCGAGGCGCTTGCCTACCGGCTCAGTGGCGAGCGGCCCATCGATCACATTTGCGTCAAGCACCTCCTCGGATCGTTACGGGTGGTCGTGGCATTCGAGTCACCGCGCCGGGCGTGGATTCTCCTGGTCGGCCAACATGATGATCAGGATCCCGTCCTGAATGTCTACGCCGAGCTCTATCGGCTCCTCGGCACTGAGCCGCAACGAGACTCCGGACGAGACAAGCCACCATGTTGCGACAAGTCCGACGGAGAGCCACCGGTACTCGGCGACGCCCTCGCAGACATACTTGACCGCGCAATGAAACTCCGGAAGACCCGCCAACGCTGACGGCGGCTGGCGCCGGCGGGTGACCCCGGTCGCCCAAATCGATCACCCCTGAATTGAACGCATTCTGGAACCTTTGGCTCCCAGTTTGGCTCCCGGGGGCAGAACCCTCGAAGGCGTACGCGCGGGCCAGTGGCGCGCTGTCGGCCGACGACGCCCAGCGTGGCGCTTCGTCGCAAATATGAATGACTGCCCGCGAGCAGTAGATTCTTTGCTGATCGAATTTCGAAAAAGACGGTCTACCTGCACATTTGCGCCCCGAGCAGGACTCGAACCTGCGACCTACTGCTTAGGAGGCAGCCGCTCTATCCACTGAGCTATCGGGGCTCGCCCGTCCACCGGACTGGCGTCGCTAAGCCTACCGGCTCGCCCGGCCGCTGCCGTAGACCATAGGAGGCTCGGCCTCGGCCCGCCGGCTAGCCGCGGTCAGCAGATCTGCTGCTTCAGCCCAGCGAGCTCGCGCCGCCTCCAGTCGCACCTGCCGGTTCGAGCCACGTCCGCCGCGTTCAGATCCGCGTCTGGCTGACGGGCCTGCCACTGGCTGACCAGCCGACTGGGCCAGAACGGCCGACGCAAGCTGATCGAGCAGCGAAGCCGACGACGCCATCTCGCGCTGGGCAGCCGCAGGCAGGCTAGCCATGGCCGCAGCGAGCGCATCGATCCTCCGCCGCTGTGCTGCTCGCAGCAAAGCTTCGCCGTCGGCGGTGGCCGCAACCGACACCGCGCGCCCGTCAATGGGATGCGGCCGCCTTTCCGCCAGGCCTTCGGCGATCAAGCCGTCGACGATCCGCGTCATGGTGGGCCCGGCAACTCCTTCGGCAGCGGCCAGGGCGCCCAGCGTGCATGGCCCGCCGAAGACGAGGACCGAGAGCGCGGAGAGCCGGGCCGGGGTCAGGCCGGCCTGCCGGTCAACGGCCCCGAGGCTGCGCAGCAAGTGGATCGCGCCGGAGCTGAGTGCCGACGCGGCGGTTTGCAGGTCAGGCTTGCTTCCTGTCACCCTCATATGTATAGCATCCCTACGATAATTGATAGGGATGCTACGTACCTGCTGATCTACCTACGAGTGCCCGACGTCCGCGAGGCCCGTCGACCGGACGTGAAAGAACACCTGTTACGGCAGCACGAGCGGCAGCTTCAGCCCGTCGAGCGCTGACGCGCACGGGCAGGTCCGCTCCTCTGGCAGGTTGGCGATGATCGTCATCAGCAGGTCGCGCAGCCTGGTCACGTTCTCCGCGAACACACCCATGACCTCCGCATGCGTGACGCCCTCGCCCTCATCGACGCCCGCATCGGTGTCGGTGACCAGCGACAGCGACGTGTAGCAGAGCGCCAGCTCGCGGGCGAGAACGGCCTCAGGGTGCCCGGTCATGCCGACGATCGTCCAGCCCTGCGCCGCGTACCAGCGCGACTCGGCCCGGGTCGAGAAACGGGGCCCTTCGATCACCACCAGCGTTCCCGACGTCACTGCGGGCCAGCCCGACTCCAACGCCGTCGCCGCCGCGACGGCGCGGCCGTCCGGGCAGTACGGGTCGGCGAACTGGACGTGGACCGCGCCGCCCTCGTTGTAGTAGGTCTGCGGCCGGCAAGTCGTACGGTCCACCATCTGATCCGGAATGACTAGCGTGCCAGGACCGTACGCGGGCGTCAGCGACCCGACCGCGTTCGGCGCCAGCACCTGCCGCGCGCCGACCGAACGCAGCGCCCACATGTTGGCGAGGTAAGGAATGCGATGCGGCGGGTACCTGTGATCCCGGCCATGCCGTGGCAGGAACGCAACAGAGCGCCCGCCCACGGTCCCGATCGTCAGCACATCACTCGGCCAGCCGAAGGGGGTCTCGACCGCCATCTCCTGCGCATCGTCGAGGAACTCGTAGAACCCGGATCCCCCGATTACCCCGATCGTGGCCTGGTCGGTCACGGCAGGATCAGGCAACCTTCGAGCTAGTCCCCGAGGACCCAGACCCAGCCGCCTTCGACCCCGATGACCCCGATTTGGCCCCTGACGACCCAGACCCGGACCCAGCCCCAGCCCCAGACCCAGACGAGCCGGACGACCCGGACGAGTCAGACGAACCCGACGAGCCGGACGAGGCCGAGCCCTCCGACCCGGACTTGGCGCCCGACTCAGCCTTGGCGCCCGACTCAGACTTGCCCGAACTGTCCGAGCCCTCGCCGCCAGACTTGCCGTTGGCGGACGCGGACGCGGCCTTCTTGCTGTCTGCCCGGCTGTCGGTCCGGTAGAAGCCGGAACCCTTGAAGACAATGCCGACCGGCGAGAACACCTTACGCAACCTGCCACCGCACGCACCGCAGACCGTCAGCGGGTCGTCGCTGAAACGCTGCACGACCTCCGTCTGGTCACCGCACTCGGTGCAGGCGTACTGGTACGTCGGCACACGTCCTCCCAACAAAGCGTTAGCACTCGCCGCAGTCAACTGCTAAATGGTAGCAACGGCTAAGCGAGCCTGGTGATTCCTCGCTTCGGTTGCGCAATCGCCCGCACGCGCTGGTCAAGCGGCCCGGCGGGGACCTCGTCGAGCAACTCATGGTCGTACAGCAGCGCGATGGTCGGCACCGAGGGGCCGACTCTCGACAGGGCCCGGTCATAGCAGCCGCCACCCCGGCCGAGCCGGTTGCCGCTGCGATCTGCCGCCAGGGCCGGAACGATGATCAGGTCGGCGCTGCGGATCGCTTCAGTGCCGCGCCTGGGCTCGGCCGGCTCGAGCAGCCCGTGCGGGCCAGGGCGCAGCGAGTCTGGCCCTTCATATGACGCCCAGTCGAGGTCGTTGTCTGTCAGCATCACCGGTAGGAGCACGTAGCTGCCGCGCTTCCACAGCGCGAACACCAGGGCGGCCGTCTCCGGCTCGGTGCTGACCGACAGGTACGCGGCGATCGTGCCGGCCATGCCGGTCTCTGGCAGACCGAGCAGGGTATCGCGCAAAGCGCGCCCGGCTGCCTGGCGGTCGGATACGCTCATGCTCACCCTCGCTGCCACCAGATCCTTGCGCAGCATGGCCTTACGCTCCGCCAATCGTCGCTGAGGCATACCCGAGACGTCCGGGGTACTAATAAGTGGCGACGCGGCGTGATCGTTTCCGGCCATGCCGTCCACGAGGGCCTCCATCGGGCTAGTTAGGGTTACAGGATGTCTCACTCAGGCACGATCACCAAGGCAGTGGTCCCTGTCGCCGGTCTCGGGACCCGGTTCCTCCCGGCCACGAAGGCCATTCCAAAGGTCATGCTGCCCGTCGTTGACAAGCCGGCGATCCAGTACGTGGTCGAGGAAGCAGCGGCCGCCGGGCTGCACGACGTCACGCTGGTGACCGGCGACAGCCAGGAGCCCATCGCCGAGCACTTCAGCCGGAACTACGACCTGGAGAAGGCGCTCGCCGCCAAGGGCAACGAGCAGGCACTCGCCGCCGTGCGCGCGCCGGCCGAGCTCGCTAACGTCAGGTATGTGCGCCAGGACCATCCGCTCGGGCTCGGTCATGCCGTCCTGTGCGCCGCCGAGCGTGTGGGCGACGAGCCGTTCGCCGTTCTCCTTGGCGATGACCTGATCAGCGCCGACGACCGCCTGCTCGACCGCATGATCGAGGCCAGGCAGCGCTTCGGCGGCAGCATCATCGCGCTGATGGAGGTTCCCGCCGACCAGGTCTCCGCCTACGGCGTCGCCGCGTTCAAGCCGACCGATGACCCGGGCATCGTGGCGGTCACGGACCTGGTCGAGAAGCCCGATCCCAGCCAGGCGCCGTCCAACTGGATCGTGATCGGCCGCTACGTCTGCGATCCCGCCATCTTCCCCGTGCTGCGCCAGACTCCGCCCGGCCGCGGCGGTGAGATCCAGCTGACCGACGCGCTGCAGACGCTGGCCGTGGCCGACCGGACCGCGAACGCGGACGGCGGCGGCGTGCACGGCGTCCTGTTCCGCGGCCGCCGCTACGACACGGGCAACAAGCTGGACTTCTTGAAGACGACTGTCGAGTTCGCATCCGCCAGGCCGGACCTTGCCCCCGATTTCGTACCCTGGCTTCGGGAGTACGTCAGCACATTGGAGTAACCAATCGCTCGGGGCCGGTCCGGTCGCGAGGCTAGCTCTTGCTCCGGGCGCAACGCTGGCGCGGGACAATTCGAGCTGCCCTACAGGCGGACGGGGATCACGGCGATGCAGTCAGTCGACAGCTACCTGAGCGAGATCATCGCGGCGATCACGCGGCTGCCGCCCGAGGATATTCCGCTGACCGAGGCCGACGGCGCCGTGCTGGCGGCCGATGCAGTCACGAACTGGCCGCTGCCCGGGTTCGACAACTCAGCGATGGACGGTTATGCCGTCCGCGCGGCCGACGTCGCGGGCGCGACCGCCGAGAACCCGGTCACGCTGCCGGTCGACGCCGAGATCGCGGCAGGCGACACGAACGCCTATACCCTCGCCCCAGGCCGCAGCTTCAAGATCATGACCGGCGCGCTGCTGCCGGCCGGGGCGGACGCGGTCATCCCGGTAGAGTGGACCGACGACAGCAGGCAGACGGTACAGATCAGCCGGTCAGCCAGCGCCGGTAACGCAGTCCGCCGGGAGGGCGACGATGCCAAGCCCGGTGACCTGCTGCTTCCGGCGGGCACCAGGCTGGGCGCGGCTCAGATCGGGGTGCTCGCGGCGGCTGGCCACGGGACGGTCCTGGCGAGGCGCCGTCCGCGGGTCACGGTCATCTCGACCGGCAACGAACTCGTCGAGCCGGGGTCGCCGCTAGTTCCCGGCCGAATCTGGGAGTCCAACAGCTACATGCTGGCCGCTGCTGCCCGGCAGGCCGGCTGCGAGGCGACCAGGCATCCGAGGCTGCGCGACGACCCCGACGAAGTGCTCGCGGCGATCGACCAGGCGGCCGCCACCGCTGACCTGCTGATGACCAGCGGCGGGGTGAGCATGGGCGGCGAGCACGACGTCGTCAAGGCGGCGCTGACCAGGCTCGGCACGGTCACGTTCCGCAAGGTCGCAATGCAGCCCGGCATGCCGCAGGGCTTCGGGCTGATCGGCGACGAGCCCCAAACCCCGCTCTTCACGCTGCCGGGAAACCCGGTGTCCGCTTTCGTGTCGTTCCGCCTCTTTGTCGAGCCCGCCGTCCGTGCACTGCAGGGTCTTCCGGCTCAACCGGACGCTCCCCGCCGGGCCCGGCTCGCCGCGCCGGTCACCTCGCCGGATGGCAAGAGATCGTTCCTGCGGGCCAACATTGACCGCCAAGGCGGATCGGTCACCCCGCTGACCGGGCAGAACTCACATCAGATCGCCTCGCTGGCCAGGGCCGACTCGCTGATCGTCATTCCCGAGGCGGTGACCAGCCTGCCGGCCGGCCAGACCGTCGA
>DASWGE010000008.1:0-33167 GCA_036393895.1 Streptosporangiaceae bacterium
TTCCCTGGCCAGATCCCAGATCCCCTCGTCCTGGCCGAGCCGTTGCCTGATGGTGCGATCGACCTGGAGGGACACGAGCTGATCCCGGTCGAGGTAGGCCACAGCGACACCGACTCCTCGACAGTCCTGAGCGTGCCGGACATCGGTCTGGTGGTCGCCGGTGATGCCGTTTACAACGACGTCCACCAGTACCTGCGGGAGTCCGGCCCGGAAGGCCGACAGGCGTGGATGGCCGCCCTGGACACTATCGAGTCCCTGCACCCGCGGGTCGTCATCGCCGGGCATCAGCGCGCCGGCCGGCACGACGGACCGGAGATCATCGAGGAGACGCGCCAATATATACGCGACGTCGACCGCGCCGTCGAGACCACGGAGACATCGCGGCAGTTGTATGACAAGGTGCTGGCGCTTTACCCAGAACGCGTCAACCCAGGCATGCTGTGGTGGTCGGCGCGCGCGCTCAAGCCCTAGCCGGCTGCCGAGAACAACCGCTTCGGTAAAGCTGCATGGTACATGTACACGCGAAGACGGCCTTGACAGAACCCATCGGTGACCAGGTTCGGCAGCTATCGGATTCGGGGGAGGTGTCTGGGGGTCCGCTCAGATCACAACCGTTCCCGGAGGCGCACAATCGGCCGATCCCAGCGCCACAACTGGTCAACTGGCTGACCTCCCGCTCCGACGCAAAGCCAGCGCCTCCCGCTGACAGCGACGACCCGCGAAGTAAAGCCGCCTCATGGCCCAATGGGTCCTTCCGTGAGATCAGCGACGTCGCCCGCGGCACCGGCATCTTCGACGCAGCGTACAAAATCGGCCAGGCGATCATCGGATTCTTTGCCCAGTAAAGGGAACCCCGGCGGTTATCCGCGTAGAGCGCCCGGGTAACAAAGCGCTGTTTGCTCGATCACTTTAAAGGGGGCCCAATGAGTTACGCCAGCCAGCTGCTGGACAGCTACCCGCGCACCTTCAATATTGACGCTGCGGTGCTCGCCGCCACCATCGACGCGCTCAGCGACTGCGCTCAGGCCTGCACGGCCGACGCCGACGATGACTTGAGCGAGCCGAATGTGGCCGAGCTGGTCAAGTGCATCCGCCTGTGCCTAGACTGCGCCGACATCTGCGCTACCACCGCGGGGGTCACCAGCCGCCAGACAGATTACGACGCCAACGTCACCAGGCCTCTGCTCGAAGCCTGCGTGGCCGCCTGCAAGAGCTGCGGCGACGAATGCGAGCGACATGCCATGATGCACGCGCACTGCCGGGTCTGCGCCGAGGCATGCCGACGCTGCGAACAAGCCTGCGCGCGGCTCCTGGAAGCTATGAAATAGGCGAGCTTCCACCGGCTCGTCATACCGTGTTCGGAGCCGACGCCAGCCGTCGTCGTCGCGCAGTACAGGTCGCCAGATCCACGGTTTCGGGGCTTAAGTACCCCTGTACGCGCAGCCAAGGCGACGGAGAGGCGTCGGCCGTCGCAAGCGTGATGGCACGACCGGGTCGATGACATCGATGCCAGCGACGACCGCCCTATCTCCAGGGCGACTAGGAGGCGCATATGCGTGCAGACGCACCGGCTCCGTCCGTCCTCGTGCCGGCGGTACCGGCCGCCTCGGCGGTACCGGCCGCCTCGGCGGGCCCGCGACTCCGGTGAGGATGCCGATTTCGGCTCCAGCCAGCCGTTTCCGAACGGGTCGGCCGAGGAGGGGAATTCGACTTCAGCCGGCCATTCCTGGTCGACATTGGCCGCGGGCGTTATCGCCGAGTATCTGCGCGAGTCCGGGTACCCGCGGTATACCGCAGAAGTGGTGACGGAGGAACTGGCGAAACCGGGGAGGGAGCGGAGCAGCGTCGGGCACTTCGCCGCCGATCAGCTGAAGAGAGCAGGGTGGCGGCCCTAAGCCTTGGTGCACTGCTCCATGCCCCGCATCCGGCATTCGTCGTGCTATGGCTCTGCTGCGACCTCAGCTGTCTATAAGCCCAGGCATCGTCCACTCTGGCGAGTGCTCAGTCAGGTCATCGGGCGCGGCTAGGCCGGCTCATGCGAAAGCGCGAGCTTGCCAGGGGCTTGCTGACCCATCGCGGCTGGTAACCGCATCCCGTTCGGGTGCGGCTAAGGATGGCCTTGCTCACTATCGATCTCGACAATGCGCATCGCCGACGAGCTTGGCGTATCCAGGGCGACGCTGTTCATGCACGCCGACGCTCACCACCACCGCCCGATACCAACCTGCATCTGCAGGAGCTCATTGATTCGAAGACTTCTGTCGCGTCCTGGACACCGTGTCGAGGTTCGCCTATACCGGCCGATGGCTAAGTCCATCGTGGTCCGGCCTGGTGTGAAGGGCTCTGCGTCGCGGTGACGCACAGCGGAGCGACCCTGGGCGCGTATCTGGCACGGCTCATCGACGCCGAGTGACCACCGGCGCGGTCGCCGCAGACTGGCTCCGCAGATCGGCGGGCGAACCCAGCTGGCGGAAAGCCCGCGTGCCCGTAGACAGGCGCCAGATAGGAGGCCGTCGCGCAGCTTCTAGATGCAGAACTGACCTCACCAGAAGTATGTGTCGCTCCCCGCCGGGAAGACCGACGGTGGGAGCATCTCCTTGCTCCTGTAAGCCGCTGGGGCGCAAAACGCAGCCACACGGCGGTATGGCCCGCGGCGGCCGGCAGGCAAGCTGAATGCGTACTCGAGCACTCATCGGACCCGAAGCAAATACGGTGGGCCGGCGCTGCGTACCGTCGTGCGCGGTACTGAAACCATGAGCAGGAGGACGACATGAGCACCGGGGAGGGAGGACCCGACGAGTCGCGCCGAGACCTGACCAACAGGGCACGGCAGAGGGCCGGTGCTGAGACCGCTTTCCGCCGCATACTCGCAGGCAGTTCCGCCGCCTTCGCAACCATGCGCAGCAAGGCATCGTCAAGCTCCCTTTCCGCGCTGGTGGAGGCCCACGTCCCGCCGGCGTGGCGGCGTCCGCGGCGGTTGACGCTCGTGGGTGCCTTGCTGCTGGCCGTCGTCGTGCTCATCATCACGACAAGGCCCGCGGCCACCCCGCGCCATCCAGAACCAGGCACGACGGTCTTCCCGATTGGCCACCAGGTGGTGCTGCGGTTGGTCCGCTCGACGGGGAGTGTGCATCTGAGGGCCGGGCCGGATGGCCAGGTCAGCATCACAGAGCACCGGAGCGGCTTCACCGGTGCCATTCACACTAGCTACCGGCAGCAGGGAGATGTGATTACCGTCACCGTCTCGATCGGCAGTGGCCTCCCGACGGCCACATGGGTAGACTTCCAGGTGGCGGTACCACGGGACACGAGCGCGAATGTCCACGTCGCGGCGGGTACGCTCAAGGCAACTGGCCTCACCGGCAATTTCGTGCTGCACGACACCAACGGATCGATCTCGGCGGCCAACGTCCGCGGCGCCGTCGCGCTGCAAACGGCGAGCGGAGCCATCAACACGAGCCACGTCAGGGGCCAGGTCAGCGCCATCACGGACAACGGGACCATCACGACGATCTCGACACGCCTGCGGGGGCACTCGCTTGTGCAGGCGCAGACCGGCACGATCAACTTCCACGGCAGCCTGGACCCAGGTTGTAACGCCGTATTCAGGAATACTAACGGGGCAATCGGCGTCACCTTGCCGAGTGGTTCGTCGGTCCTTGTGAACGCACGGACTCCCCATGGGTCGATCAACTCCGAGTTCCCGGCTGTGCACGTGGTCTCTCATGCGAAGGGGCGGGTCGCCAAAGGCCGCATCGGGCGGGGCGCGCCGGCGCGCCTTAGCATCCAGACCATGGGCGGCTCGATCGATCTCAACCAGCGGAGCTGACTACTATGCGTGACCTCCTCAGATGAGGGCACCGCTTGGGATTGGGCCCGTCCGAGTGAGAGTCAGGTCATCGGATTGCTCGCACATCGCAACCGTTTGCGCGGCGTGGGTCAGGTGCTGGGTCGACGACGGCCTTTCGCCGCAAGGCCGACCCATTGACGCCGAGAATAGAATCTGATATCTAAAACATCAGATTACTCGGTTACTCAGAGCAGATGTCCGGGGTTCATCTCGCGGAGAGCGTGCCCGGGGAGTGGCGCTCGGTCATCGCAGGCTGGAGGTACCGCAATGGCCCAAGCGACCGACGAACTGAGCGTCTTCGAGGGCGTGCGGCCCACCCGCAGCGGCGATCTGGCTCTGGAAAGCCAGGGAATGGCCCCGATACCGGAAGACAACCGGTATGGCGGTGTCCACCGCATGTTCACCGTCTGGTTCACGCCCAATATGGAGCTGTCCGGCGTATTCACCGGCACGTTGGCCGTGCTGTTTGGCCTCGGGTTCCAACTTGGCCTTGTGGCCATCATCCTGGGGACGATCATCGGTTCCTTGCCGGTGGCGATCCTGTGCACCTGGGGTCCGAAGACCGGCACCGCCCAAGTTCCACTTGCCAGATTGCCGTTCGGCAAGAGCATCGTCGCGCCTGGTACCGTCCAATGGCTGTCGTCGATCGCATGGGATGCCCTCGTCGGCCTATTCGGGGGAGAGGCTGCTCAGCTTCTGTTCCATGTCCCGTTCTGGCTCGGCGTCGCGATCGTCCTGGCGCTCGAGGGCGTCGTCAGCGTCTACGGCTACGAGTTCGTGCACCGGTTGCAGGTAATAGGCTCGGCAATCTTGATCGTGCTGTTCGTGGTCCTCACAGTGCGAATCTTCCAGCACCACATCGTTCTCGCGCATAACACCGTGCATGGCGGAGCGCTGGTAGGTGCCTTCGTGCTGATGGTGACGGTCTCGCTCAGCGCAGGAATTTCGTGGGCAACGTACGCCTCCGACTACAGCCGGTACATGAAGCCAACGTCATCCAGGAAGTCCATTTTCTGGCTCACCCTGGCCGGCCTTACCGCTTCATACGTGTGGGTCGAGACGATTGGGCTGGCCGGTGCCAGTGTGCTTGGCAACCAGACCGCCGCGGGTGTGCGGACGCTCATGGGCGGAGGCACGCTCGGCGTGCTAGCGCTGATCGCCATCGTATTCGGGGCAATCGCTTCCAACTCGATGAACGACTACACCGGATCGCTCGCCTTCCAGGCCCTCGGCGCCCGCGTGAAGCGGCCGATCATTGCCGCAGTCGTGGCGGTCCTGGCATTTGCGGCCATCCTGTGGATGAACGCTGGCAATACCTCGGGCAAGTTCACCAACCTATTGCTGTTCATCGGATACTGGATCGCGCCGTTCTGCGCCATCGTGCTCATCGACTGGCACTACGACAAGGAGAAGTACACGCCGGGCTTCCTGCGGATAGCTCTGAACTTCCGGAACCTGCGTAATGGCTGGGCGGCGATCGTGGCGTTCCTGGTGGGCTTCGCGGCGATGGTTCCGTTCATGGACACATCGATCATCGTGGGACCGGTCGCCAAAGCGCTGGACGGCGCTGACCTCGCCTTCTACGTCGGATTCGTCGTCGCCGGGGTCTTGTACTACATCCTCAGAAAGAGCGTGCGAGATCCAGCGCCGGTACACGTGGCTGAGGCCTCGGTCGGGCTGGCTGGACAGGCAGCAGCCCCTGGCGGCCACAAGGAATAGGACCGCGCCGACTGCTGGCGCCTGGGCTTCTCGGCCGGCACTTCGGCATCGGCGATTCAGCTGCCGCGTGAACATGCGCTCACAACTTCAGTCCCGCTCGGCGGTTTGACATGGAGGAAGCGCTTGACATATAAGATCTAATATCTGATGTTTGAGGTGACCGGATGACCGTCGACATCGCTGACCCGGCGTTCCCCGTTCCCGTTGTCGACTCCATTGACCTGGACCGCGCGGTGGAACTCGTCCGGCAGGCGTGCCGCATTCCCAGCGTCCTGGGGGACGAGCGAGCGCTTGCGGAATTCCTCGCGGCGGTCATGCGCGACTCTGGTTTCGAGTCGGTTGAGCTGCAGCCCGTGCTTCCCAACCGGCCAAATGCCATCGGCGACGTCAGTTTCGGCCCTGGGCCGCGGGTGGTGCTGACCGGTCACCTCGACACCAAACCCGCTTCCATCGGCTGGGAGCGTGCTGACCCAATTTCAGGGGACCTCATCGACGGCGCCGTCTATGGCAACGGCGTCATGGACATGAAGGCCGCGCTGGCCTGCCAGATCGTCGCGATCGAGGCGGTCCGGGCCAGCCAGCTGCCGTTGTCCGGCACGCTGGCAATGGCTGCGGTCGCGGACCATATGGGACAACAGGCAGGCTCCATCGCCTACTTCGACGCCCACCCGGCGGACCTGTGCGTCCTCGGCGAACTGACAAATAATGAGGTCTGCCTCGGGCATCGCGGCCGGTACTACTTTGACGTCACCGTTCATGGCCGCTCGGCGCACACCTGTCACAAGTACTCAGCCGTGAATGCAAACGTGCTGGCCGCGCAAGCGGTGCTGGCGCTTGACCGCTCCCGCCTGGAACCTGGCCTGCCAAGCGAAGTTACGGGACTCTTCGGCGCTGAGACATTTATCGTTCCAGGGCGCATCTATGGGGGCCTGGCTCCTGGCGGCCCGTCGATGATCCCGGACGAGTGCGTCATCCGAGTCGACTGCAGGCCGCAGCCAGGAGTGACAACGGAGGAGGTACGCGCGGAGATCGATCGCTGCCTCGCGGAGGCTACGGCCGCGGACCCGCGGTTCACCGCGGACGTCACGCTCTCCGATGTCAAGCGCGGATATCTGGCCAGGCCCGGGGATGAGGTCATACGCCTGATGTCTGACGCCGTTCGTCTGGTCCGCGGAGAAGAACCACGACTGGTCACCGAGAACTGGCTCGGCGATACGGCCAGCTTTGGCGACAAGGTCCCGACGGTGATCTTCGGTCCGGGCGGCCCGCCGGTCTACTGCCCAGATGAGCATCTGTCGATAGAGGACATTCACGAGGCGACGAAGGTATACGCGACGTTCGCGGCGCTCGCCCTCGCGGGCCGGGCCGACCCGCCTGCCGACCAATCCGCCGGCCCGCCGGCTATGTCGTAGGTGTGCCATGGCCGGTGATCGTTTCGACAGACTACTCGATCAATGCCTTGCTGTCCGCGCCGGCGAGCAGGTCGTGCTGCTGACCGATGGCGCAACCGATGCGGGTGTGATAACCGGGCTGCTCGAGGCCGTATCGACCCATGACGGGATCCCGCTTGTTGCGCGCATTCCAGCTCCGGGGCTTCCAGGCGCGGAGCCGCCCGGCGCGGTGGCGGCGATGATGCTGGAAGCCGGCGCGGTTATCGAGCTGACCAGCCTATTCATCGGATCGAGCCTGGCCCGCAGGAATGCCAGTGCCCGCGGAGTTCGTTATCTGGCCATGCCTGGGGTGGTGCTTGACACGTTCCGGCCTGGCGGGCCGCTGGACGTTGATTTCGAGCAACTCCGATCTGAGGCAGAACGGGTGGGGCGGGCCTGGAACGCGGCCCAGCAGTTCCGCCTTAGCACTCCTGGTGGCACCGACCTGCGGGGCTCGGTGGCAGACCGTCCCGGCCGGGTCCTGCACGGCATAGCCACGGAGCCTGGCGCCTACATGGCACCACCGGACGTCGAGTCCGGGACAGCCCCGGTTGAGGGCACCGCCTCCGGTGTCGTCGTAGTCGACGGGGACCTGCTATTCATGGGCCGCGGTCCGCTGCGAGAGCCCGTGGTGCTACAGGTAGACGACGGGCAGGTCGTGGGGATTGATGGTGCCGAACGCGACCGGCTGATCCGGATGCTTGAACGATGCGCGGACGCGCGGATGTCCAATCTCGCCGAGGTATCCGTAGCCTTCAACCCGGCAGGCACCATCTGCTCGGTGCCGATGGAGACGGAGTCCACGCGGGGCTCCGCGCACGTCGCACTGGGGAACTCGATCGCCTACGGAGGTCTGGTCAACGCTGTCGCGCACCTGGACTGCGTGATGCGCGATGCCACGCTCGAACTTGACGGCCGCGCCGTGATGATCGAGGGGACAGTGCAATGACGCGGCCACGGATACTGCTAGCCAAGCCGGGCCTGGACGGGCACGACCGGGGGATCAAGGTCGTCGCCATGGGCTTGCGAGACGCCGGCGCTGAGGTGATCTACCTCGGGCTGCGGACGACCGCGGCGCAGATCGCTGCGGCCGCCGCGGACGAGGACGCCGACATCATCGGCATCTCGGTGCTCTCCGGAGCGCACCTGGAGATAGCGCGGCAGCTGCTCGCTGCGATGAAGGCCGCCAGCTTGGACATACCGCTCGTGGTCGGCGGGACGATCCCGCCCAGCGATATCGCGGTCCTGCTGCGCCTTGGGGTAGGGCGCGTGTTCGCCACTGGCACCGCGCTGCCCGACGCCGTCGAGGGCATGCTTCGGCTGGCCCGCTCGCGGGCGGCGGTCCCGTGACCGCTCGGGCGGAGGTTACGACCGACTCGGGCATCCCGGTTGCCGCGGTTTACACGGCGCAGGATGTGGCCGGCGGCCCAGAGTCCCTCGCCAAGCGCCTCGGGCTGCCTGGCGAGCCACCGTTCACCAGGGGCCCATACGCCTCCATGTATCGGGGGCAGCTATGGACCATGCGCCAGTTCGCTGGCTTCGGCTCGCCTGAGGAGACCAACGCGCGCTTCGGATTCCTGCTGAGCCGGGGCCAGACTGCACTATCGGTAGCGTTTGACCTGCCTACTCAGCTGGGCTACGACTCTGATCACGAGATGGCGCGGGCCGAGGTAGGGCGAGTGGGTGTGGCCATCGATACCGCCGATGACATGGCGGACCTCTTCGCGGGGCTGCCGCTCGGCCAGATCTCGGTGAACTTCACTATTAACGCCACCGCACCGATCATCCTCGCCATGTACCTGGTTGCAGCCGAGCGCCAGGGGATCCGGCCATCCCAGCTCAGCGGCACGCTTCAGAACGACATCCTCAAGGAGTTCCTGGCCAGGAAGGCGTACGTATTCCCGCCCGGTCCGTCGATGCGGCTCGTGGCTGATGTCGTCGAGTACGCATCTGACGTGCTGCCTCGCTTCAACCCGATATCAATCACCGGCTATCACGCGCGGGAGGCGGGCTGCGACGCGGTGCAGGAACTCGGCCTCGCGATGGCCTCAGCCATCGCCTACTGTGATGAGCTCATCGACCGGGGACTGAAATTCGACACGTTCGCGCCGCGCTTGTCCTTTCACTTCGCGACCACCCTCGATCTGTTCGAGGAGGTCGCCAAGCTTCGCGCTGCGCGGCGGCTCTGGCATGACATCGCGACGAAACGGTTCGGGGCGTCGGACCCGGCAGCGGCTCGGCTCAGGTTCTTCTCTGGGAACTCAGGGACTACGCTCACGGCGCAGCAGCCGCTGAACAATGTGATCCGCTCCACGATCCAGTGCTTGGGCGCCGCTCTCGGCGGTGCTCAGTCGATCCATGTCATGGGGTACGACGAGGCGTTCGAGATCCCCAGCGAGGAGGCTGTCACCCTGTCCTTGCGCACACAGCAGATCATCGCACTCGAAACGGGAATCGCTCGCACTGCCGATCCACTCGCGGGGTCCTACTTCGTGGAGCACCTGACCGACGAGATCGAGGCTAGGGCGCGGTCTGTGCTCACCGACATCGAGGAAAGCGGCGGAGCGGTCCGCGCGCTCGAGATCGGCCTCCCGCAGCGGTGGATCACCGAGGCCGCCTACCAGGTCGAGCGGGACGTGGAATCGGGAAAGCGGCCCAAGGTGGGCGTGAACCTGTACGTCAGCGAGGGGGACCAAGAGGCTGGACGGGATATGGAGCTGTTCCAGCCTGAGCCGGGGATGGCGGAGCGCCAGATCGTCAGGCTCCGGCGGCGGAAGGCCGGTCGTGACCGAAATGCCTGCGACGCGGCATTGCGGCACCTGGAGCAGGACACGGCGGACGGGCGGAACGTCATGCCGTCACTCATCGAAGCTGCCAGATCCGGTGCGACCGTCGGTGAGATGAGTGACGTCTTCCGGCAGGCGTTCGGTGAATTCCGGGAGCCCTCCCCGTGGTGACGCTGCCGGAGCCGGCACCATGGTGAGCGGAATGCTCGGCGGAATGCGCGTGCTCGATCTCACCCGGTTCGTGGCCGGATCACAGGCGACCATGTTGCTGGCCGCCATGGGCGCCGACGTCCTCAAGATCGAGGTGCCTCCCGGCGATCCGTACCGCTGGCAAGGGACCGATCAGATAAACGGGGAATCCGCGCTCTTCATGGCGCTGAATTCGGGCAAGCGGAGCGTTGCCATCGACTTTCGAAAGCCGGCCGGGCGCGATGCGCTCGAGCGGGTGCTCGCCTCGGCAGACATGCTGGTGGAAAATTCCCGACCGGGCAGCCTCGCACACTACGAACTGGACTGGGAGTCCGTGCACGCCCGTTACCCATCGCTCGTTTACGGGTCCATCTCCGGCTACGGTGACGTCGGTCCTGATGCGGGCAGAGGCGGCTTCGATCTTATTCTGCAGGCGGAGAGCGGCGTCATGAGCGTGACCGGCAGTCCGGAGTCGGGACCAGTCAAAGTCGGAGCACCGGTGCTCGATGTCGGTGCCGGCCTGAGTTGCGTGATCGGGCTCCTTGGCGCCTGGATCGAGCGCCAGCGGACGGGACTGGGCCGCCTGGTCTCGGCCTCGCTGCTGGAGTTTGCCTTGACCAGCCTGGGCACCGTCGCCGCGGGTGCCATCGTGTCTGGCGAGGTGCCCGGCTTGCTCGGAACCCATTCGCCAACCTTCGCTCCCTATGGCGGGTTTCGTACCGCGGACGGCTGGCTGGTGCTGGCCGGCGCGGGCTCAGAGGACCTCTGGGCGCGGACATGTCGCGTGCTCGGGCTGGAAAATCTCCTGGCCGACGAGCGGTTCATCGACAACGCCCGGCGGGTGGCGCACCGGGACGAGCTCACCCGCGAGATCGAGTCGGCCATGCAAACAATGCCGACCGCGCGTTGGCTCGCCCGTTTTGAGGAGGCCGGGATACCGGCCGCCGAGGTCCAAGATCTCGCCCAGGTGCTGGCGCGTCCTCAGCTCGCCGCGCTGGGGTCGGTCCAGGAGCTTGAGCACCCGACGGCGGGGGCCTACCGGCTGCTCAGCCCGCCGCTCCGGATCGACCGGGAGATGCTCAGGTACCTGGCGCCGGCGCCGGTGCTTGGCTCGGACACCCGAGTTGTGCTCACCGAGGCTGGTCTCGCTGCCGCCGACATCGACCGCTTGGTAAGCCAGGGAATGGCTGTGGCGGCGTGAACACAGCGGCGACCGCGCATGACATGGCCGCGATAGTGCTCCGCCGCACGACCGAGCTCGCCAGGATCGCAGCCCCGACCGGCGCTGAGCAGCATCGCGCCGAGCGGGTCCGGTGCTGGTGGGCGGCGGATGGATGGTCGCCAAGCACCGACGCCGTCGGCAATGTCTGGGCTCAGGTCACCGGGGGGCACGGTCCCGGATTGCTGGTGTGCGCCCACCTCGACACAGTTTTCGGCGCGGATGTGGCGCACGAGGTCCGCGCCGCCAGCGGGCGGCTATGGGGGCCTAGCGTGGGGGATGACAGCCTTGGGGTGGCGGCACTGTCGGCCGCGGCCAGTGTCGTCCGGCACGGTCGGGGAACGGGTCCGTTCTGGATCGTGGCGACGGTCGGCGAGGAAGGTATGGGCAACCTCACCGGGATTCGGCACGCGATCGCCACAGCGACGAATCCGCTGTCGGCTGTGATCGCCGTCGAGGGCAACTACCTGGGACGGATTGTCACGACAGGCGTCGGATCGGTTCGGCTGCGAGTCCGCTACCGTGGGCGCGGTGGGCACGCCTGGGAACTGGCCGACGCTCCGAGTGCGGTGCATGCCATTGCCCGCGCTGCCTCGATCATCGCGGGGCTGACTGTGCCCGGCGCACGCTGTAGCGTCAATGTCGGCGTCATCGGCGATGCCCCGCCAGGACTTTCGGTCGAGGTGGAAGACCTCGGGCGGCGTCCGGCTGGGAGCATCTCGGTGTCCAGCCCGATGGTGCGGGCCGCCATTGCGGCTCTCGGAAACTCAGGGATCGCGGCCCAGATCAGCGCGGCGAGCACGGACGCGAATGCCGCTTACGAGGCCGGCATCTCGGGCCTTGCTGTCGGCGTCACTACTGGCGCGGGCGAGCACACCCCAGCGGAGTGGATCGAAACGGCCCCGGTCGCCACGGGCTTGACTGTGCTCGCTGAAACCATCGAGCTCGTCCGGGAGGGGCGGGAATGACCAGCCCAAAGTCTGGCGTGGTCCTGCAAGGAGTCGACGAGCCGAGCGCGTTTTGCGGCATGGTCGAGGAGATCGACCGCCTCGGATTCGACCACCTGTGGCTCACTGACTCATCGCTGCATGCCCGCAACTGCTACAGCTACCTCACCCTGGCCGCCGGCCGAACCTCCAGGCTGCTGCTCGGCACTGCGGTAACCAACCCGGCTACCCGCCATCCGGCGATCACCGCTGCCGCTGCCGCCACAGTGGACGAGATCTCTGGCGGCCGGTTCGCCCTCGGCATTGGCACCGGCGACCGCCCGCTTCTCGCGCTGGGAGGCAAGCCCAGCACGCTGGCGAGCCTCGAAGCGGCGGTTGACGGGATTCGCCGGTTGTGGCGCGGAGAGCAGGTGGACCTCGCGTCCGGTGACTTCGAGATGGTCGGTGCTCACCTCCGATTCCCGGCACGGGCCGACATTCCTGTGTTCATCTCCGCCAGCGGCCCGAAGACGCTCGAGCTGGCGGGCCGGATCGCTGACGGCGTGATCCTCCTGGTGGGGCTATTCCCCGAGGCACTGAAGTGGGCCATCTCCCATGTGGCTCGGGGCGCGGAGGCCGTCGGCCGGCCGCGTCCGCACGTGGCCGTCTTCGCCTACGGCGCCGTGGACGAGGACGAGGACGCGGCGCTGCACAGCGCCCGCTCCATCGCTGCATGGTTCCCGCAGACCGCGCCGCACATCTGCGATCTGGCCGGCCTGCCGCACGAGGTGGCGGACCGAGTCCGGGCCGGCTACCAGGGCGGGGAATTCCAGGAAGCGGCTGCGGCGGCCAGCGAGCTCCCGGACGAATATGTGCGAAAAGTCGCGCTGGCCGGAAGCCGCGAGCGGGCGGCTGGGCAGATCCGGGCGGCACTCGAGGCAGGCGCCGATTCCGTGCATGTCTTCCCGCTTGGGAACCGGCGGATGAACACCGTGCGGGCCTTCGCGGAAGCCTGGTCGGCCACCGTTGGCCAGCCGGCCTCGCGAGAGACAGCGTCCAGGGGCGGTATCTCAGATATCGAACAAGAGATTTCCTAGAATAGATCTGAGCGAAGACCATGCACGAGGGAGAGCCGTGGCGAATCCTGACACAGCCTGGCGGGTGATGGGCCTGCACCATGTCGCATTCGCGCACGGCTGTGACGACACGCCCCGGACGGTGGCCGACCTGCTTGGCATCTCGTTCGCTCACTGCGAGTCCGCCCCTGGATTTGTTGAGCGAATGCTTCCGGTCGGAGATGCCTACCTTCAGTTCCTTGAAGCAACGGGTCCGGGGGACGTCGAGCACTTCCTTGAGCGTCGCGGACCGGCGCTGCACCACGTTGCGCTCGAGGTGTCAGACCTTGACGAGGCAATCGCCGACCTGCGTGGCCGGGGAGTGCGCATGGCCGATGAGGCTCCTCGGCCCGGCGGGTGGGGAACGCGGATCGCGTTCGTCCATCCTGCGGCCTGCAGCGGGCTGCTGCTCGAGCTGGTGGAGTCGTCACCGGCCTCGTCGGCAGGCCCGCGAGAGTCGACGGCAGGGAGGTCGTAAGGTGGTCGCGCGCTCAGCTGGTAACGATGGGGCCCGCGCGGGCTCACTCTTCAGCGGTCACCATGACCGCCGGAAGGTGACCGACTGGGTTTACGAGGAACTCAAGGAGGCGATCGTAGGTCTCCGGCTGCCGCCGGGGCAGCCGCTGCGGGAAGCGGCCCTGGCCGAGCAGCTCGGCGTGAGCAAGACGCCGATCCGCGAGGCCCTCGCCCGACTACAGCAGGACGGCCTGGCCGAGACCACCTCGTTCAAGGGCGCCGTGGTCACCGGCTACTCGCGGCAGGATCTGGTTGAGATATACGAGCTACGTGAGCTGCTTGAAAGCTCCGCTGCGCGGCTGGCGGCACAGTCGATGAGCGACGCGGACCGAGCTCGCCTCGACCAGATCTTGATCGAGAGCCGCGCGCTCCGGGACGGATCCGATCCAGTCAAGCTCGCTGCGCGGATCGCGGAATTCGACGTCGTACTGTTCGACCAGGTGCAGAACGGCCGCATCAGGGCCCTGATCGAGAACCTGGGGGCGCACATGACCCGCATCGGCGAGCTCACCGCAGAGATACCCGGCCGCATACAGACCTCGGTCGATGAGCACGAGAAGATCGTCGAAGCGATTGCCGCCCGCGATCCCGATCTTGCCGAGCAGCGCATGCGCGAGCACATTCACAGCGTCCGCGATGAGCAGCTGCGCGCCTTGGAATGACGCAGGGGTCCGCCCTTGACTTGGCGGATGGTATCTGATGTGCTGCATATTATGTTCGGCCATGGAAGTCGGTCGGTGGTCACCGATTGCCTGCGCGAGCGGGGCAAGTCGGCATGGACGGCTGCCACCAGCCATCCCATGGTCCGGCAGATCGGCGACGGCACGCTGCCTCACGAGTCCTTCCGTCGCTACTTCGAGCAAAATATCCTGTACCTAGAGGATTACGCGCGGGCGATCGCCCTGATCACCGGGAAAGCACCGGACCTGGCCGCCGTCGGCGTGCTGACCCGGTTCCTGCAGCAGATCGTCGGGACCGAGATCCCGGCGAACATGGCCTTCCTCGCTCGGCTGGACGGATCTAGCGCAACAGAGGCGTCCGTTATGTTGCCTGCCACCTACGCGTACACGCGGCACCTGTTGTACTGCGCGGCGCAGGGCAGCTGCGCCGAGGGACTAACGGCGGTACTGCCGTGCCAGTGGAGCTATGGGGCCCTCGCCGGTCCGCTCATGGCGTCGCTGCCGGCCGATCCGGTGTATGCCGACTGGATCCGCATGTTCGGGAATGCCGATTACGGCACGCTGGTGGATGAGACCACCGGCTTGCTCGACCGCCTGGCAGACCCGCACGACGATAGGGGCCTGCAGCGCCTCGCGCGGGTCTTCGATACCTCCACCCGCTACGAAGTGCAGTTCTGGGATATGGCCTACGGCCTGCCTGCCAGCCATGGCGGTGAGCCGGGGAAGGAGCATGCTCTGTCATGCGTGCTGCCCGAATCTTCGACGACCTGAGCCTGCGCCTCGATGAGGTGGCGGTCCCGGTGCCCGGCCCAGGGCAGGTCCTTGTGCGGATCCGAGCCGCTGGAGTGTGCGGAACCGACCTGCACATTCTGGACGGCATGATCAAGCCGGACCCGTATCCGATGACTCTCGGCCACGAAGCGGCCGGGGTGGTGGAGATGGCAGGTGACGGCAGCTCGATGTCGTCCGGCGACCGGGTGGCGGTGTACAACAAAATGTTCTGCGGCTGGTGCAAGCAGTGCCTGGCTGGCCGACCCAACGTCTGTGACACCTTGCCAGGGCAGCTCGGCTTCAACATGGACGGCGGAGACGCTGAGTACGTGGTCGTGCCCGAGCGCAACCTGGTGCCGCTGCCCGATGCCGTCGACTTCGCCACCGCCGCCGTGCTCGCGTGCGCCGGCATGACGGCGGTTCATGCGGCCAAGCTGTCCGGCCTGCGCCTGGGCCAGACGGCGATCGTCGATGGCATCGGCGGAGTCGGGATACTCGTTGTCCAGGCGGCCCGGCGGACCGGTGCCCGGGTGATCGCCGTCGCCGATGGGCCAGACAAGATTCAGCTGGCCTTCGCACACGGCGCGGCTGACGGTGTTGTCGTCGCCAACGCCGAAGAGTATGCGAGCTTGCCGGCCCGGATCAGGGAGCTCACCGGCGGCCGCGGGGCGGACGTCTTCTTCGAGCTAGTAGGGACCACCGAGTCGATGACCGCCGGAGTGCGATGCCTCGCCAAGGGCGGGACGTTCGTGTCCACCGGATATACCGACCAGCCGCTGAACATACATCCGATCGAGTTCATCCTCTCCGAGGCGACCCTGGTGTCCACGGTCGCGGCGACCAGGGAAGACCTACACGACGCCCTAACGCTCGTCGCCAGCGGCGCCATGAGTGTGCCCATCACCGGGCGCTACCCCCTCGAAGGGGTCCAGGAGGCGCTGGACGCGCTCCGTAAACGCGGAGTCCTCGGACGCCAGGTTCTCGACATTGCATAGCAGGGCTCACATAGCAGGGGAAGTGACATGCCAAGCATCGTGACGAAGCCAAGGCGCGGGAGCAGCCATGGGCTGCCGGGACAGCCATGAGCGAGCGCATCATCATCAAGAACGGCTGCATCGTGACGATGAACGACGCGGACGACGTGCTGTTCGACGGCGCCGTGGTGCTGGAGGACGACCGGATCGCTGACGTGGGCCGGACCGCGGACGTGCTGGCGCGGCATAGCGCGGATGGCGCGCGGGTGATCGACGCCAGTGGCAAGGCGGTCCTGCCCGGCTTGGTGGACCTGCACTATCACACCGCTCTCGGCAAGGGATGGAGCGATCATCTGCCGCTGTGGGAGTACCTGGAGACGTGCTGGTACCCGATCATCAGGGCGCTCGACTACGACGCCGCGTACTGGGCGGCGCTGGCCAGCTACAGCGAGTCCATCAGGTGCGGCGTCACCACGGTCAATGACATGTACCGGCAGCTGACGGCGCTCGGTGACGCGGCCGAGGAGATCGGCATCAGGGCAGTTCTGTCTAACGACATAGCGGACGCCGAGCACGATCTTGACACCTTGGAGGACAATAAGGAGGCGTTCCACGCCAAGAACGGTGCTGCAAAGGGCCGGATTGAGGTGTATATCGGGATTGAGTGGCTGCCGCTGGCGTCCGAGGAACTGCTCAGGGACGCGCGCCTGCTTGCCGATGAGCTCGGAACGGGCATCCATATCCACCTGAATGAGTCGCTGACCGAGGTCGAGAACTCCAAGCAGCGGTTCGGCCGCCGTCCCACCGAAGTGGCTTACGACGCCGGCATCCTCGGCCGTAACTGCATCGCCGCCCACTGCGTGTGGCTCTCGGACACCGAGATGGCCCTGATCCGCGCAACTGGCACACAGATCTCGCACAACCCCTCGTCGAACGCGAAGCTAGGCAACGGGATAGCGCGGCTTCCGGAAATGCTTCGCGCCGGGATCAACGTCGGGCTCGGCCATGACGCGGCTGAGTGCAATAACAGCAGGGACCTGTTCCAGGTCATGAAGTTCGCCTCGCTGATCCACCGCGCTAACCGAGTCGACGCGAGCCTGCAACAAGCAGGCGACGTCCTGAAGATGGCCACCAGGAACGGCGCGGATGCCCTCGGGCACCAGACCGGGCAGTTGGTGACGGGCAGAAAGGCCGACGTGATCCTGGTGAACCTGAACAGCCAGATGTTCACGCCGCTGATGCCTGAGAACAAAGGCCACCTGTACTCGCATTTGGTTTTCGCCGCCAACGGGAGTTGTGTCGACACGACGATCATCGATGGCAGGATCGTGTTCGAGGACGGCCAGTTCACGACGGTGGACGAGCAAAAGATCCTGCGAGAGGCCAATGCGGCGTTCCGCCGCGTGGTCGACCGGATGGTGGTGCCCCCCCCACCTAACACCACCCCGGGGCCGTGAATGGAGCGAGGCGAAGATCCATCGCCATGGCCGAGCTCCATTCACGGCTTTCTTGCGTTCTTTCCGTCACGGCATCTAGCTGGCACAGCGGAGCAGTTGAGAGAATGGTCTATGCCATGACGGCGCCCGAAGCCGAGCACGTTCAGGCGGCGCGGAGGCCGAGTACCGCTGCGAAGTTGGCCCCCATGATGCCGACTAGCTTGCGCTCCGGGATTGCAGGAAGGCTCACGGCCGCGGCCTCCTCGTTGACGGTCATGAGCTTGTTCCGCAGCTTCACCGGGTCGTAGAGGAATCCTGGGTAATCGGTCCCAAAGAACATCTTCTCTAGAGGCACGAACGCCGGTTCGCAGCGATGCAGGAACAGGAAGAGGTCACGCCGGGTCAGCGTCGCGATCAGGTAGGACAGCTCGGCGTAGAAGTGCGGGTGTTTCGTCAGCAGGAATAGCGCCTCGTCCACCCAGGGCAGCCCGCAGTGCGCGATGATTACCCTGATTTCGCGGAATTCCCGTCCGATGTCGTCCAGCAATGCAGGTCGGCCCAGTTCCAGCTTCGCGTCGATCCGCGTGGATCCGGCCTGATGGATCATCACCGGGATATCGAGGTCGGCCGCTTTCCGGTAGATCGGGAAAGCCAGGTCGCGATCGTTGGCCGCCCAGTGCTGGTACATCGGATAGAGTTTCACGCCAGACAGCTTTAGCTCCGTGATCGCCCGCTCGAGTTCGGCAACGGCTGCGGCCGGGCCGCGGTAGGCGGGATTGACCGACGCGAAGCCAATGAAATGCGCTGGGTCGGCGTCAACCACCGCTGCGATGTAGTCATTGCATTTCTCCGGATCCGGCGGGCCATCGACGCCCAGAATCCCGCTCGTATCCACAGTGCCGATCAGCCGTCCGTCGAGGAACTGCGGTGACACCGCCAGCACAACGATCTTGTCGTAGCCCGGATGGTCACGCCGCGATTCGTCTGGGCCGATGGCCGGCCATCCGGTTCTGGCGAGGCCGCTGGCCGCCCACTCCGCTTCGGTGGGGAGCCGGTGCGATGGCAGCTTGCCCATGCTCCGGTAGATACATAGCGATCCCTCGCGACCGTAGTCCACGGTGAACTCGGGATCCGCTGCAAGGCTGAGGATGTGACTGTGAGCGTCAATGATCAAGGCGTGGCCTCCCAGCGTGGGGGCTCAGATGGCGACGACGGCAATGTTCCTGTCCCCAGCCACCAGGCGCATGTCGCCCGGGTCGCTGGTCACGACCGTGATCCGGCCTGCCGGATCTCTTGTGTGATCGTACTGGCCCTCCATTCTCGGACCGGAACGGCCAGGTATGGCGGCTGCAGCCGCTGTTCGGTGAGCTGGCAGCCGAGCACCGCCCTCAGCCAAGCCGGCGGTACCGGCATTCGGGATCGGTCATCTGACCCAGGCGGTGACCCAAGCTGAGCCCGGCGACAGGCAATCGGGGTCAAGCTGCTGTAGTGCCATCGAGTTCTGCGGGCGTGAGCTCGCAGGCAGCGGATCTGGCTGGGCCGGGCCTGTTTAGAAGCCGACCGGCTGTCGGATGAGGACGACGTGGATGCGGCCCGGCGATTCCTGGTAGATCTCGAGGATCTTCCCGACGCGGCTGTGCTGGCCGTAGGCGGCCTGCGCGCGAGCATCCTCGAGCGGCAAGCTGTGCTGGTAGATCCGGTGATGAGCCGCGCCCAAGGTCGGGACGAGCTTCTGCGCGCCGACGACGAAGATGACGTTGGCAGCCCCCCAGGCGTAGGAGCCGAGTTGGCTGCCCGAGGCTGAGGCAATCACGAGGGTTCCGTCGCGGGTTACGGCGTGCGCGCTGCCGAGCGCGTAATCGGGCTGCCCGCTGATCACCTTCGCCTGCTGCACCTGGGGCGCCAGGCCCAGCGCGCGCATCTTGTTGCGCGACGAGTCATATCGCCCGCTTCTGTTTATCGCATCCGCGATCCCGGTGTCCTGCAACGTCATCGAGGTGTTGGTCATCACCGAGGAACCCACGGGGATGCGGGCCAGGACGGCCTCGCGCGCGGCGTTGAGGTCATCGACGACCTCGACGCTGAACCCGTGCTCCTCGAGCGCGACGGCGGTCGCTGCGAGCGTCTTTTCGTCAGGCAATGCCGTGAAGCGGCCGGTTGCGTGGATCGCGCTCATGGCTGGTCCTCCCGTCATGGGAGAGAGGCAGCCGGCGAGGCACGGGAGCGTGCCGGGCAACTCGAGAGCAGCCAGCCATTTCTGGCCAGGCTTTGCGCTCCCGTAGCTTGCCGACGTTCGAAATGAGACCTATACCCCGCGGAAGCGCATCGCATGCCCGGCCTTCGCCAGCGACCCTGGCGACCCATCAGTCGCCGTCGAAGGTACCCTTCACTGCCGTCTACTTCCGCCATGGCGATCATCCGCTCACCTTGCTGACAGAGGTGAGCGTCATGCAGAGTCCGCAACCGTCGCGAAGGCGGTCATGGCCGACGCTCACATCCTGGGCATGAAGAAAGCGGCCGGCACGAAGAACCGCGTGTCGGGTGCGCGCTGCTTTCGGTCGCCGCTGATCGCGCAAGGTCCGGGGGAGACAGGCTCGGAAAGCCGGCCTCGTCGGTCCCTGGGCGGCTGCCCAGGAGGTTTTGACGGAGGCGGAGCCATCACGAACTGGCTGCGGAGCCGACCGAGGCGCAGCGCGGGTCACGCGGCAGACGACCATCGATTCAGTTGACGCCGCAAGTCATCGGGACATAGGTTGGACTTGAGCGTTCAAGTCGAGGACGCCGACCTGAGCGGCGGGATGCGCGGGCGGGCGAGTGTTGCCGTTGGCAGCGGCTGCTCGGTCCGCGCCGTTCATGCTTGCGGGGCCGGCGGCGGCGGGAGCCGAGGAGGGCCGGTGCGGACGCGGAGCCGCGCCAGGTACGCAAGCCCGCAGCCGGCGAGGCGGTCGCTGCAACGGGGGTGGCCGACCGCCTCGCCGTGCGCGCTGTGCATCTGGCTGGGTCTGACAAGCATCTGGGCTGTGGCGTCGATCATCGAGTTGCGCCCGCCGCGGGGACCGGCCGGGTCGCAGTGACCGGCCGCGTCGGTGTGGGGCCGGATCTGCCCGTGTCGGGTCCGTCCCTCCTTTGTGCGGGCCGGATGCCCGCATCGGGGGTATTCTTCCGGTATGTCGAGAGGTCCGTCTCTGGTCACCATCGGAGCGGGCCGGCACCGGTTCAGCTGCCCCGTTTGCGCTGGAAGTCTGTTCTTCGACCGGGAGATCAAGCTCAACACGACCGGGGCGGAATTCTTCGACCTAGGCTGGGCGAACGAATCAGCGACTGGGCTGGTCTGCCAGCGGTGCGGCTACCTGCACACCTTCGTGTCCGACTCCGTGGAGTTGTGGCAGCCCGACGCAGGTTATCCCGACGCCGGCTGAACGCTATCGACGGCAGTCACCTCCGACCCGCTGCTTGGCTGGCTTCTTCCGCGCCATGACATACCGAATACCCTGACCTGCGCGCAGATGGCCAGCCTAGCTGGTGCGTGCCTGGGCTACGTTTCGGCGAGGTGGTCAGCCAGGATCTTGTGGATGACGTCCATGGTGAAAGCGGCGTCCTGCGGGTCGGTTTTCAGGGCACCGACAAGAACTTTCATGGCTTTCCAGATTGCCCAGCCGCGTCCTCGGACCCAGGTGGCCGAATCCACGGGCAGCCGTTCCCTGAAGACACGGCTGCTCGTGCCAGACAAGAACGTCCAGGCAATCGTCGTGTCGCATGCGGGGTCGCCCACGCCGCAGGTGCCGAAGTCGAGGACGGCGCTGAGCCGGCCGTGGTCAAGTAGCAGGTTGCCGGGCTGCGCGTCGCCGTGGAACCACACCGCGCTGCCATCCCAGGTGGCATCGAGCGCGGCCTGCCAGACCTCGGCGGCAAGCGCGGCATCGATGTGACCCTCAAGGGCCTGGAGCTCGTCGCGCGTCTCGCCGTCGTAGACAGTCAGCGGCCCGCCGCGGAAGAAGTTGTGGGTACCCGGTGGCGGCCCGCCGACCGGGTCAATCAGGTACAGGGCGGCGAGGAAGTCAGCCAGGTCGGCGGCGAACTGCGGCAGGTCCGCTATGGCCGCCGCAGTCGCCGGCGCGCCGTCGGTAGACCGACCACGGCCACGGGAAGCCGCATCCCGGCGTACCCTTTGCCAGGGGCTGCGGTACGGGAAGTGGCAGCCGGCCGGCCAGGATCGGCAGCCAGCGCTGCTCCTTCTCTACTGACTCAACATATTGCTCGGCGCGGGGCAGCCGGACGGACATCGTCTCGCCCAGACGGAACGTCGCGTTGTCCCAGCCGTCCACCTCGACGGGCCGGACGCGCAGCTGCTCCCACTCCGGGAACTGCGTCCTGACGAGCTGCGATACTAGCTCGACCGTCATATCCGCCTTGCGCACGAGCGCATGCTTGCACCGCTGCCGCTACCCGGGCCACCAAATATCGCCGCTGCCCAGAGTCACTATCGAACTGACGGCGGCAACGTGAGGCACGGGCTATCTCACGACGGCAGAAGTGCGCGTTGCCCGTAACAATCGGCGATGCATGATCATGCAGCTCGACCCAAATGAGTCGTTGCGCTGCTACAGAGGTTGAAAGGCCAGGGTCTGTCATCTGGGGCGGTTTCGGGTTCGAGGGTGAGCCCGGTCTGGGCGAGGAAGCCCTCGATGAGGGTGGGCCGGTGCTGGATGCTCTTGAGCCGGTTCTTGACGATGGCGGCGAGCTGTAAGTACGACACCCCGCGCAGCATGTACCGGCCATGGAACAACCGCCCGGTCAAGGTGGCGGCCCGGGCCAGGGTCCACAACTGGTCCTCGGCCCACCCATGCGCCGCTGGGCCCTTATCCAGCTCGGCGCGGAGCCGGGCTAGTTGCGCCTCGCTCAGCCGGCACACCGGACCACCTGGCCCTGCCGAGACCAGGGCGGCATCGCCGCCAGCCCGCCACCGCCGCCGCGACTGGATAGGCCGGCTTGGTACTGACCGGCAGCTCGCGGGCCACCCGCACAGGGCGGACGCCCTGCTCGAACATCGCCGCAGCCTGCTACCGCACCACCTCACGCCGGGCCCGACCCGCAGCGGACAGGCCACCACTATCGCGGTATCTCATGACGTTCCGGCATAGACCTTCCGCGAATCAGCATCACGTAGGCGCGCCGCGTGGCGGATCAGACCCTGACCTTCGAACCTCTGTAGCTGGCGGGTCTGGCGGTTACTGCTGCCAGTCCTGCGATGGCGTAGTCGATGACCTGGTTGACGAGCTGAATGAGATCGCTTCTCCATCAGCGTTGTGCTGGCCGGATTCGGCGCGGCATCCGCACTCGGCTGCGCGCTCGGCGGTCGCTGGATCGACCGGGTCGGTGCCATGCCCGTCGCCACCACAGCGTTGCTTGTGCTGGCCGCCAGCCTGGCCGGTCTTGCCATAGCCACCGGGTACGGCGCCGGATTGGCCGGCCTGGTCTTCATCGCTACCTGGGGAATGGCCGGCTGGGCATTCATCCCCGCTCAGCAGCATCGCTTGCTGTCGGTCGCGCCCCGGGAAGCCACCGTACTGCTCGGGCTGAACAGTTCGGCCATCTACCTCGGTGCCACTCTCGGATCCATCCTCGGCGCCTTGACCCTGGCGTTCTCGCCGGCCGTGACCGTCTGGGCGGCTAGCGCAATAGCCGCCGCAGCGGTGCTGGCCACGGCGCGTGCGGCGCGCCATCGAGCCGGCAACGCTACCGCACGGCAGCGGCGCCTGACCGGCTCCACCGGCCTGGCCTGCCCGCCAGTCCACCGATAGCCCCGGATGCGACCCATCCCGGACAACGAATTCAGAAAGGATCACGAACGCCATGACACACGGCACAAACCCGACCCAGAAGTTCACCCGTTCCGAATTGGTCTCCCGCCTCGTTCGCGCTGGCGAACTGGAAGTGTCGGGTGAAGATCAAGCCGAGGTCGATACTTATTTCGACCAGGAAAATTTCCGCTTTCACGGTCCCGACGGCTTCGAATCCGACTACACAGGGCTGACTGCATACTTCGCGTCGATTCGCGCAGCCTTCGACGACCGGAAGATCACCCGGGGCATCATCGTGGCCGAGGGCAACACCATGGCGTGCCAGACATGGATCGAGGGTACGTTCGTGCGCGAGTTCACCCAGTCGCCAGCCGGCCCGCTTCCCCCGACCGGCACAAGGGTCGTAATGGACCTGATCAACATCTTCCGGTTCGATGATGATGGGCGACTGATCGAGGAATTCGTGCGCACCGATTACCGCAGCCTCCTCCGACAACTCGGCGCCGAAGGCCGGTGACCAACGCGGGCCCCTAGTGTCCTGAGTCGCTGATTCGTCGGCAGGCGGGAAGCAGGCCACGTCCCAGACCGGCTCACCCCTCGAACCTGAACCGCCCTAGTGGTTTGTAAGAACGTTTGCTTTAGTCTTCGCGCGTTTGATGCTGGCGAGGATGTCGTCTGCGTCCTTGGTCCAGGCGAACGGCCTGGGGTGCTTGTTCCAGTGATCGATGAAGGCGCCGATGGTCGCGGTGAGTTCCTTGACTGAGGTGAAGGAGCCGCGGCGGATGGCCTGGCGGGTGATGACGGAGAAGAAGCACTCTACGAGATTGATCCAGGAGCATCCGGTTGGCGTGAAGTGCAGGGTTATCCGCGGGTTTCTCGCGAGCCAGGCCCTGACCTCGGCGTGCTTGTGGGTGGCGTAGTTGTCGCAGACGACGTGGAGCTCGGTGCCGGGGTAGGCGGCGGCGACCTTCTTGAGGAACTTGAGGAACTCCTGGTGCCGGTGGCGGGGGTAGCAGGCGTCGGTCACGGTGCCGGTGGCGGTGTTGAGGGCGGCGAACAGGCAGGTGACGCCGTGCCGGGCGTAGTCGTGGGTCCGCCGCTCGGGGATGCCGCTGCGCATCGGCAGGATCGGCTGGGAGCGTTCTAGGGCCTGAACCTGGGATTTCTCGTCTACGCAGACCACGACGGCGTTGTCCGGGGGGTGCAGATAGAGCCCGACGACGTCGCGGATCTTCGCGTCCAGCTGCGGGTCGACGGAGAACTTGAATCCCTCCGTGCGGTGCGGCTGCAGGCAGAACCGCCGCCACAGCCGCACGATCGAGTCGTGGCTGACGGTGATCTTCTTGCTCCGGGCCAGCCAGTCCGCCAGCCGCCGCGAGGACCAGTGCGTGATCCCCTGATCCCGCAGTGCCTGCGGCGGCGGGGTCACTGTCGCGGACAAGATCTCCGCGATCACCGCGTCGGTCAGCACCGTCTTCGGCCCGCCGGGCCGGGGCGCGTCCGCCAGCCCCGCCAGGCCCGCCTCGGCGTACTGCCGCCGCCACTTGACCACCGTCGGCTCGCTGCACCCGACCCGCTCCGCGATCTGCGGGCCGGTCAGCCCCTCCGCCGCCAGCAGCACGATCCGCGCCCGCTCCGCCACCCGCGCCGGACCGCCCCGGTCCCTGGCCATCCGCTCAAGCTTCACCCGGTCAGAATCCGGAACCGTCAGAATGCGCACCCGATTCGGCATGGCCCATTATCCCGAACCTGCGACGAAAATTCAAGAGAAACACGCGTCAGATCACTAGATGACAGACCTTGGACTTCAACCTCTGTAGCTGGGGGTGGCGCTCGCAAGCATCGTGTATCGGGGGTATGACAGCCACGGGGTCACTCAGCCCAACCACAGCTACTCGAGCCTGATCAGTTTGTGACGGCTGCGAGCGACTACGAGTGCCGTGGCCGCGGCGGTGGCGAGACCTGATGCGGCCCCCGCTCGACAATCGATAGCGGGACCATCGCAACCGTGCCCCGCACCAGCGACTGCTAGATCCACCGGTACAAGGCATGCGCGGCGCAGCGTCCGCGAAGGGACGGGACTGCCCTGCAGGCGCCGTCCCGGCCAGAATGAGCCCATGGACCCCAAAACCTGGCCCGGATCCCCGCCGACGGTGATCCGCGGGCCGAGGCAATCATCCAGCCGACCGACGGCACCGTCAGCCGGCAGATACTTGAGTCCCAGGATGACCGCGACTTTCTCGCCCTCGGCCGGTACGGAGCCACTTAGCTAACCTGTGCGCTCCGCGAGCAATCCAGCCGACGCCTCCATGATCGGCTCCTGGCGACCGTGCTCTGTCAGCTCGGCCGCCAATGCGACCCACGTGACCTGATGGTCGGCCTGGCAGTTCATCATTTCGTCGCCCAGCAGATCGGCGTAGTGCCATCGACTGTGTTCGACGACATCGCTAGTCGCCTTCCGGATGGCCTGCTGCCCGATCTGCTCCGCGGTTTCGGAGCCCGCCAGGACGTCACTCCCGAAGGGTTCGGACGGCAGCTCACAGGCCGCCGACCAGACTTCATACCAACGCTATAGAGCGCCGCCACGTCGATACGTCTAGGGCATGTAAGCGATCAGCTGAAGCCGATCCGTCAATGATCAAGTGGAGTTAGGCAACCGTTGGTCAGGCACCCGTTGGTCTGCATCGATGGTCGGCAGAATCGCCAGGTTGGGGTGTTGGTGCCTGAGGAATATGAGATGGTAAGGCTCGTTCGAACTCATGCCGCCAGCGGGATGCTGGCTCGCCGGGAGGAGTTGCCGTAGTGATGATCCATTTCATGGTCAAGCCCCCTGCGACGCCCGGCTCGGAAGCCCGCTGATCTGTTACTGCTGAACCTTCGCGCGCCCTGGGCCACGGCGGCCTCGTTTCGTCAGCCGCAACCTTGCGCGGAGGTTAGTCATGCCTATCCTTTTCCGACGTACATGTGTCGATGCGACGAGTGGCTCTCGGCAAGTTCGGCCAAAATTTCGTGACATTCGCTTCGGAGCATTTCTTGCGGGCGAGATGGTCAATTCGATCGGTGGCTGGGCATCGGCAATCGTGTTGTGGGGATTCGCCGCCTACCGGTTCAACGCGAGTTCCTACGCCGTATCGATCACAATTCTCTGCTGGGCGGCCCCGCCCGCGCTTCTAAGCCCGGTGATGGGCGTCTACGTGGATCGGCTGAACCCGAAGAACGCCCTTCTGGTCGGATACCTCGCATCGGCCGGAGCAGCGCTCGGAATGGCCGCCTCCGGCTCGCTGACCGAACTCGACATCGCCGCCGTCGCGTACGGCATCGCCAGGAGCCTCACCGGGCCGGCCGCCAGCGCCCTGCCCGCGCGGATCATGGTTTCCGATGACCTGCTCGCGGCCAATTCAATGCTCGGCGCAGCAGCGTCTACCGGTCAGGTTGTCGGCCCACTAGCCGCAAGTCTGGCGCTGGCGCTCTCGGGCTTCCAGGCAGCCTTTGTGTTCGATGCTGCTAGCTACCTGGTCGGGGTGCTAGCCATCTTGCCGCTGCCACTTCTCGCCGTGCCAGCGCAGGAGCGCTCGAGCTGGCGACGCGAGACGATCGAAGGGATCGTATTGGTTGCTCGCAGCAGGGCATTGCGGTTCGTCGTGCTGATCAGCGCCGCGGTCACCTTCTCGTCGGGCGCCTTCCTTGTCGTCGAGCCGCTCTACGCCCGGCACGTGCTGCACCGGCCGCCGTCGCAGTTCGCCCTCTTCGAGGCTGCCGCAGGTGCCGGGGCGATCCTGGCGGGCCTGACCATTCCGCGCCTGCGTCCTCTCGAAGGCAAGAAGATCCTCGCCGGTGGTGCAATCGGCTACGGCCTGACCGCGTGCCTGTTCGTCGGGACTACGTCCGTTCCTGTCGCCTACGTGGGCGCGTTCACCTGGGGCGTCAGCGGCGCCGTGTTCTACGCGGTCGCGATCACCACACTCCAGAAACTCGCGCCCGTCCACGCCCACGGCCGGATTATGGGCGTCACGGTGACCATCGGGTCTGCGGCTGACACAATCGCGCTGCCCAGCGCCGGACTGGCATTGGCAGTGCTCGGCATCCGCGCAGGAGCTATCGCCCTGGCCGCGGTGACAATCGCAACCGGAACAATCTGCCTCGCCGCCGATGCGGCTCAGCCGACTGATGGTCTGAGTAACGAATGATGGCTACCGGAGTTCGGCGACAACAAGCATGATGAATGGTTCGGTAATCCCTTGCACCAACCAGTTCCGCGCGGGGCTCGATGTGGTAGTAGAGGGAACTGTCGTTCGCGTGACCGATAATGCCCATCTCCAGCGGCTGTCGGCGATGTGGAAGTCCAAGCTTTGACTGGGAATCTTGGTTACTGGTAGCACCGGCAGCGGCAGACGCCTGCACGAGAAGCCTGGGACCCGGGTCCCAGCGCACATCACCGGGCGCAAGATGCTCCGACCGAGCGGAAGGCGGTCCTTGCCGCGGGCGTTCGGGCTTGGCGGTGATCGCTGGACCCGGCTGCCTGACCTGCCGCAACCCGGCCGGGGACGAGTGGTCGACGTCGCGACCGCATCTTACGGCGGCGCCGACTACGCGCTCGCGGGCGTGGTGGTGTGGCACACCAACCCCACGACAGCTGTACCGCCGGGCACGCGCAGTTGCTGCGCCTGATGCGTTCGGCCTGGGAACGGGTCCGCCTGCCGTCGGGCGTTCCCTGCCCGAACGGGCCGACAGTACTTCGAAGCGGCGTAACAGAGCATTCGGGCAACTGCCAAATCCGCTTGATTGAGGGATTTCGGCCTCGGGCTTGCTGATCTGCGGCTGCGGCCGCGAATGGCCAGTTCTGCGCAGGGCTGAGCTGGCTGGGCAAGGCGATGCCTTGCACTAGCGGTTTCCAGGGTTGGCGATTCGTCGTGGCTGCCTGGGGTGCTGGCGGGCAGCGCGTGCCAGTAGCCCGGCGATCAGCATTTCGATGACTTCACGCAAAGTCGTGGTGAAGTCGAGTCGCATGGACGCCAATTCCAGATCGGTTTCGTAGGCTGTCAGCATCGCGGCAGACGGCTGCGCGTTCGGCCACACTGCGCCGGTCATCATGACGGTAGCCCCGGCCAGCCGGAACGCGTCGTGTTCGCCGAGTTCGGGTATGCACCCGAGCGCCAGGCGGCCTAGCCCGCTCACGTTAGCCAGCGCCGCCCGTTTGTGTTGCGCGGCGACCTGCGGCGAGACGTTGCGCTCCAGCACCGCAGCCTGCGCGCTGATCAGGTCGCACAGCACGGGCCGCGAGGCGAGTGACGCTGCGAGAGCGGCAGCCAGCTGGTCGCCGCGCTCAGCCAGCGGTGCGTGGGCGTCGACCGCAGTGCCCAGGCTCTCCTCTAGGTGGATGAGCCACTGCTGCCATGCCGAGTCGAGCAGCTCGAGCAGCACCGCTTCGCGAGACTCGAAGTAGCGGAGCACGTTCGACTTCGCCAGGCCGGCGCGTCGGCTGAGCTCGTTGAGCGTGACCTGGGCCACCGGCATTTCAGTGAGCATCGCGGCCGCGGCATCGAGGATCGCCCGGCGGCGCAACTCGCGCTGCTCCTCGCTGCGCGCCCGCTGAAACGTAGCCACGCCACCAGTTTACAGACCGTCGGTCCCTTGTGTACAGACCATCGGTCTGCTAAGTTCAAGTAACAGACCAGCGGTCTGTAATACCTGGAGGGAAGTTCCTATGTACGCGGTTCCAGATCAGACCGGGAAGCTCGTCATCGTCACGGGTGCTAATAGCGGCACGGGCAAGGAGGCCGCCCGGCGTCTTGCTGGCGCCGGAGCGCACGTCGTCATGGCGGTTCGCACGGTCGGCAAGGGCGAGCAGGCCCGCGCCGAGATCCTGGCCCAGCACCCCGATGCCCGGCTCGAGGTCCGCCATGTCGACCTAGCCAACCTGGCGTCCGTCAGGGAGTTCGCCGAGGGCCTCCAGGCGGACCGCACGCCCATCGACGTGCTCATCAACAATGCCGGCGTGATGGCCCCGCCCACCCGCATGACTACCGCCGACGGCTTCGAGCTGCAGTTCGGCAGCAACTATCTCGGACCGTTCGCGCTGACCGTCCGGCTCCTGCCGCTGGTGCTGGCGGCTGCCTCTCCGCGGGTGGCCACGATGAGCAGCGGCCTGGCCAATTACGGCCGGATCCGGTTCGATGACCTGCAATGGGAGCGCCGCCGCTACAGTCCGAACTTCACCTACGCGCAGTCCAAGCTCGCTGACCTGATGCTGAGCCAGCACCTCGCCGGCATCGCCGCTCAGCGCGGCTGGACTCTGCTCAGCACCGCCGCGCACCCGGGGTTCACTCGCACGAACCTGCAGACGGCGGGGGCCAGCCTCGGGCGCGACAAGCCGAAGCGCACCCCGTACAACAGCCTCAGGATGCTGCCCTCGCAAGAAGTCGGACTCGGCACCGAGCCGCTGCTGTACGCGGCGACCAGTCCGGACGCCGTCAGCGGCGGCTACTACGGCCCGGGCGGACGCTTCGGGCTTGTCGGCCCTACCATCACTGTCCGCCCACCCCGCAGAGCCCGCGATGCTGCCACCGCCGCCCGGCTCTGGGCCGAATCCGAGCATCTCACCGGCGTCGCCCTGTCCACCGAGGCCGGCCGTCCTTAAACACCAGCTGGCATCGGCCCTCATGCTGGCAGTCATGCGTGATGCGGCTACTGCGGGCCATGCCACGGTGCGCCGGGTAGCTGAGCCTGATGGCCGACTCCGCGACGAGCTCGTGCGCAACGACGGCCGGACCGCCTGAGGCCAGTACCACGGACGGTCCAGTTCGCGGCCATGTCAAGAGCAGCTCGTTGGCGGCGGGTGCCGGTCCAAGTGCCGAGCGGATGGCGGTGCGGTAACGGATCACTGATTCCGCAGCGAGATCTCGTCGGACTCGGCGATGTTCTCGGCCTCGATCGCTCGTAGCCCCTGGCCAAGGCGCTCGCGAGCCTGCCGCAGCAGCTTGAGCGAGTTCGTAGCTCGGCTTCGGGCAGCTGCGCGTTCCGGATCTGCCCCGTGCTCCTCGATCAAGTGCGTCTGAAGGGCTGCAGCGACTTCATCGGCCGCCTTTAGTGCCTGGTAAATGGCCCGATCCCGCGCAGTGTTCTCAACCATGCCGTGAGTATCTCGTGCTTTTTAGCGGAGGGTCCCTCAGCTGGTTGCTATGCAGCTTGCCGGGGGTGCCTATGGGTAGCTTCGCTACGAGTGACAGTGTGATCCATGTGATTAGCCCGCCAATACCCGGTCACCCTGAGCGATGAAGCTGGCCATGCTCGCGCCGATCGCCTGGCGCACGCCGCCCAAGCACTACGGGCCGTGGGAGTCGATCGCCAGCCTGCTTACTGAGGGACTTGTCTCGCGGGGAGTCGATGTCACTCTTTTCGCAACCCTCGACTCCGTGACGGCTGCAGCTCTCGACGGCGTCTGCCCGCACGGCTATGCAGAGGACGCCCAGCTGGACGGGCGGGTCTGGGAGGCACTGCACGTCTCACGTGCGCTGGCCCGATCGGGCGAGTTCGAGCTTGTGCACAACCACCTTGATTGGCTGCCGCTCGCATTCGGCGAGCACGCGCGGGCGCCTATGGTGACGACCATCCACGGCTTCTCCGGCGCCGGCATCCTTCCTGCTTACACGCGGTCGCGCTCGGCGTTTGTCGCGATCTCAGATTCCGACCGCCACGCCGGGCTTCAGTATGCCGCGACGATCCATCATGGCATCGACCTCGGGATGCTGCCGTACCGCGCCACCTCCGGGGAATGCCTTGTCTCGTTCGGGCGCATCCATCCGGATAAGGGCACTGCCGACGCGATCGAGATCTCGCGCCGCTCGGGGCGACGGCTGGTGATCTGCGGCATCGTACAGGACGAAGCCTATTTCGCCGATGCCGTGGAGCCGTACGTAGACGGGGATCAGGTCATATTCATCGGCTCGGTCGGCCCGCAGCGCCGGGCCGAAGTCCTCGGGAATGCGGCGGCGCTGCTGCACCCGATCCATTTCGATGAGCCCTTCGGCCTGTCGGTCGTGGAGGCGATGGCGTGCGGTACCCCGGTTGTCGCCTATCGGCGCGGCTCCATGGCCGAGATCGTTGACGAGGGCGTGACCGGTTACCTGGCCCATGACATCGAGTCATCGGTCAAAGCCTTGCGCGCTGCCGTGCGGCTTGACCGCGCGGCCGTCCGTGCCCGAGCCGTGGCGCGGTTCGGCGTCGACCGCATGGTCGAGGACTACCTCCGCGTCTATGAAGGGCTGCTCATGTCGGCCAGCACCTCGGTGAGCCGTGCATAAGCCACCCCGATATGGCAGTCATCTATGCCGTAGGGAATCCACACCAGGCCGTTGTGCAGGAAGGCTCCGCACGAGTACACGACGCCGGGGACGTAGCCGTCCCGCTCGTCCGGGCCCGGGGACAGCAGCGGAGTACTCGAATAACCCACGACGCGGATCGGGTCATCGAGGTCGAGCAGCATGGTACCGATGACATAGATCCGCATCGGACCGACGCCATGGGTGAGCACAAGCCAGCCCTGGTCGGTCTCGATCGGCGGACCGCAGTTGCCGACCTGCAGCATCTCCCACGGCCTGGACGGTTCCTGCAAGACCACCGGCCGGTTCCACACGTAACCGTCCGCCGAGCTGGCCAGGCTCGTGCTCTCGCCGTCGGAGCGGCACAGGGCAAGGTGCTGTCCGTGCACCTTCCGCGGGAACAGCGCCATGCCCTTGTTCCTGGCCGCCGTCCCGGCGAGCCGATGAGCACGAAACACCCGCATGTCCGAACTGGTGAGCAGGCGCGGCGCGATCCGTTGCCCGTCGTACGCTGTGTAGGTGGCACGGTACTCGGCGGTCCCGTCATCGTCGACGAACCGGGTGAACCGCGCGTCTTCCATGCCGTTGCTCTCCTCGTCAGCGGACGGCGAGAGAATCCGCTGCCCGAGGCTCGTGTCGGGACCGAAACATGCGTCGTAGGCAGACGAGACCACCTTGCGCAGCAGGTCGATGGTAGCCGCGGAACCCGGTCGGGTCAGCAGGTCGCGGTGTGCCTCCGCCAGCGCCCGCTCGAGATCAACGCTAGCGAACTCGGCAGGAAGGGCGTGCAGGACGGCCTCGGCGAGTTCATCGAGATGGCCCTGGTCGGCGAGGACGGCATGCAGGTGCGCCCTGCGCCACTTGGCCGGCGTTATGTCCGCCATGGAGACCGGCAGGAGCCGCGGCTCGAAGGTCCACTGAGCACCTGGGCCGACCACGGCCGAGCAGAAGCCGATCGAGGAGATATGCCCTTCACCGATGCCCCGCACACTGAGCGCCAACCTGGCCTGGCCAGCGCGCAGGCCGCCCTGGTCGGGGCCCAGCACCGCGCTCGGGTTGCACAGGGCCGCGCCCTCTGTCGCGTACTCCGCAGTGAAGCTCGCTCCCAGCAGAAGCGTGCGCGCCGCAGTGAGCTCACGCGCATCCTTGATGTGCGCGGACACGATCGATGCATGCCGCCGCAGGAGCGCCCGATAATTGTGGTGGCGACTGCCGAAATCGCGGAGCAGGCCCGCAGCCAGCTCCTGGACTTCGTCTTCCGCCAGGCTCATGACGCGGTCGACGACCTGGCTGGCCCGCGAATCGGCACCATGCATCTCCTCGCCGGGCAGGAAAAGCCGCGCGACGACGCGAGCCGGGTCGGGGCGCAGCCCGGCGTGAATGCGATGAGCGATCACTCCGGCTCGCTGATTCGATATGCCTGCTGCGCGGTCGCGA
>DASWGE010000009.1:0-11490 GCA_036393895.1 Streptosporangiaceae bacterium
GGCCTTGTCCAGGCTCGCGATCGGGTACGACGCGCCGGCGAGCCACGCTGCGGTGGCCAGCCGCTCGCCGTCAAGCAGCGCGATCTCACCCTCGCGCTGCGCCTGCTTGGTGTCGATGTAGCTGACGTCCTTGCCGGGATAGACCGGATTCATGTCCCTGGTCTGGGGCATGAACCAGCCGCCGGTCGCGGTCTTCTCCGCGCGGACGGCGGCGAAGAACTCCCGCGGCAGTGCCGTTAGGAAGCGCGGCCAGATATACCTGGAGTTCCAGTCGCGGTGGATCGCCGTAGCCCACCTGGACGGCACCACGTGATCACCACCGACCGGCAGCAGCACATTTCGAGTGGCCGCTACCGGGGCGAGCGACCGGAACTGGCTGTAGGCGTCTTTCTCGGCCGTCGCCAGATCAGCCGCGTGCTGCGTGATCCAGCCGGCCGAGTAATGGTTCGGCATGTAGCTGGTGAGCAGGCCGTTACCGTCCGGCGACAGCCATTCGAAGTCGGCGGGGAACTGCATCCGGCGGTTGCCGCCGTGGATCTTCTCCGGCCCCCACTGATGGAAAGGCCCCCGCGCCCAGGACGACTCGGTCAGCCCGGCCGCAGCCATCAGCCCGGGGTACGAGGGGTCGAAGCCGAAAGCGTCGAGCATCCAGGACGTGGTTGGCGCGGCTCCGAGCACCTCGCGCTGATACACCAGCCCATAAACCGCATTGCGGATCGTCGACTCGGCGCAGGTCAGATTGGTATTCGGCTCGTTGTAGCTGCCGCCGACAATCTCTATCCTGCCGCTGGAGATGAACTCGAGCAGGTCAGCCCGGTCCTCAGGGTGAGCGTCGAAAAAGGGCTTGAGGTAGTCGATCTCGGCCATCACGAATTTGTAGTCCGGGTCGTTCCTCGCCTCCCGCAAATGCAGTCTGACCAGCTCGAACGCCGTGCGTACCTCGGGTAGCGAACCATCCTGGGCGGGCAGCAGCGGCCAGGTCTGGGCGAACTGGCCCTGGGTGTTCCACCAGACGGGGTCGTAGTGGAAGTGGCTGACCATCCACATCGTCCAGCCGGGCTCGGCCACGGTGACCTGGCCTGGCACCTCCCAGTGCCCCGTCCCGCTTCTGGCGACCGCGGAGATCCGGCGCGCGGCGCCCGGAGCGGCCGGCGCCGCGATCTCCACCGGCACCTCGACGGTCCGCTGCTCGCCGTGGTACAGCTTGGTCACCATGACGGGCTCGGGCGTGACCACCCCGGCCCCGTGCACTCCGACCGTGACCTGACCAGCGGGATCGCTGATCATGCCAGGGCCGTCGTTGACCAGGGTGACCCTGACTATCTGAAGCGGCCTGGCGGCAGAGCCGGCGAACAGGTCCGTCGAGACAACCTCAGTGATCCGCATGCCTTATGGTATGACCCGATCTAATGATCTACGCCTGGCCAGGTCATCCAGTGATTTGCCGGCCAGCCGCTGCACGGTCCACTCGCTCATCGGCTCGGCGCCGATCGAGCGGTAGAAACCGATGGCCGGTGCGTTCCAATCCAGCACCCACCACTCGAGCCTGCCGTAGCCGCGGCGCACGCAGATCGCCGCGAGCTCGGCCAGCAGCGCCGTGCCGATTCCGCTCCCGCGCATCGCCGGCGTCACGTACAGATCCTCGAGGTAGATGCCGTGGCGGCCGAGCCAGGTCGAGAAGTTCACGAACCACAGCGCGAAGCCGACGACGTCGTCATCGGCAACAGCGACATGGCCGAACACTGCGGGCTGAGCAGCGAACAGGGCCGCGCGCAGGCCTTCCTCGGTGGCGGTCACCTGATCGCGCGAGCGTTCATACGCGGCGAGTTCCCTGATCAGCTCGAGGATTCGCGGCACGTCGGCGGCCGTGGCAGGCCTGATGGCCACGGCGCCGCCCGCGCTGGTCACTGGGCCGTCCGCTGGCCTGTCTGTGCAACGGGGAAGCGGTACCTCAGCCTGAACTTGTCCGCGGGAACAACCACCTCGGCCGCCTCCACGGCTCTGGCGCCGCAGTAGTGGACGCGCTCGACGACCAGCACCGCGGCCCCGGCCTGCACCGCCAGGATCGTCGCCTCGGTCAGCATCGCCGGTCGCACCGAGACCTCCTCGGCGACGTCGTCGACCTCAACGCCAATCGAGCGCATCCGCTCGACAACGCCGCGCCCGGCAAGCGGCCCCTGCTCGGGCAGGGCGACCGGGGTTCCCGCGGTCAGCCCGGCCGGCTCGCAGCTGTTAGCGAGCTGCACTGGCTCGCCGTCGGCCCGCATGAGATAGCTGGTCGTGACCACGGCTGCGGCGGGTGGCAGGCCGAGCCTGGCAGCGACCGCAGGCGTCGCCGGGCCCTGGGTGGTCTGATGCTCCCAGGTGAGCCTTCTCGTCATGGTCGGCTCATGGCTGTCCTCGTCGCCGCTGAGCGCGACGGTCTCGTCCACGCCGAACGGGGATCCGGGGAACTGCGGCCTATCGTGCTCGAGGTAGGCAGCGGCTGGCGCCCTGCGCACGTAGCATCCAGAACCTGGCCTGGCCTCGATCAGTCCCTCCGCCACCAGCACATGGAGGGCATGCTTGGCCGCTGTCTCGCCGACACCGTAATTGGTGATGATGGCGTTCCTCGACGGCACCCGCGCACCCGGGCCGAGCACGCCTGAGTGAATCCTTGACCGCAGGTCCTCAAGCACGCGCAAGTAGACCGGCTTCGTCGTGGTCCCCATGATCAAGCCATTCTCGCCGAAACGGCCCGCACCCGTGACCCGAACAGGTCAGCCGCTGCCTTCCTCGAGCAGCAGGTGATATCCGTTGGGAGTCCTGGCATGCAGGACGCGGTACTGCCAGTCGGCGCTCGGCCGCATCAGCTCCTCACGGCATGGCACCCCTGCTGATTCGAAGAGCTTCTTCGCCTCGTCCAGGTCGCTCACGCCGAATTGCCAGGTCAGCACCCGGTCAGGTCCGGCGGGCGAGAAGCCCTCGTGCCATTCGATGCCGAACTCGACGGGCCCATGGCCGAGCGCGAGGAAATACGGGTACTCGGGACCCTCGTATGTGACGCGGAACCCGAGCCGGAGGTAGAAATCCCGCTCAGCGCGCAGATCGCTGACGAAGAGAATCGGGATGATCCTCCTAAACAACGGTGCCATAGCGCGACATAGTATCGAGCAACAGCTAGCGGGGAGGCATAGTGTGCCTCGTGTCGAGTATCAACCAGTCAGGATCGCTTCCTGCCAGGTCAGCCTGCGTATCGGTGAGCCAGGCCAGAACCGCGCTGCCGCGGTAGCTGCCATCACCGAGGCGGCCGCGCTTGGCGCGCGCATCGTGGTGCTGCCCGAACTGACGCCGTCCGGATACGTGTTCGGTGATCTGGCCGAGGCGCGATCCCTGTCCGAGCCAGCCGACGGGCCCACCGCCGCTGACTGGAGGAACCTCGCGGCCAGGCACGGGATGGTGATCATCGGCGGGTTCAGTGAGCTCGGCGACCATGGCCTGCTCTACAACAGCGCGATGCTCGTCGATCCGTCCGGCGTGCGCGCCGTCTACCGCAAAGCGCACCTGTGGGACGCCGAGGCCGACTTCTTCACTCCCGGCGATCAGCCGCCGCCGGTGGTCGGCACCAGCTACGGCCCGATCGCGATGATGATCTGCTACGACGTGGAATTCCCCGAGTGGGTCAGGCTGCCCGCGCTCGCGGGCGCCCAGTTGCTCGCGGTCCCGACCAACTGGCCGGCCGAAGCCGTCCCGGCTGGCGAGCGGCCGATCGTCACGGCCAACGTCCAGGTGGCTGCCTTCGCTAACCGGATGTTCGTCGTGGCTGCCTGCCGGTGCGGCAAGGAGCGGGGCGTTGCCTGGACGGGCGGCAGCGTCATCGCGGGGCCTGACGGCTATCCGGTGGCCGGCCCGGCCAGCACGTCCGCCGATGCCGGCGGCGCGCAGCCCGAGCTGCTGCTGGCCGACTGCGACCTGTCATTGGCCAGGAACAAGGCGACGGGGCCCCGTAACGACGCACACGCCGACCGCCGGCCGGCTCTGTACTTCGGGGCGGGGTACCTCGGGGCTGGCCAGGAATCCCCGCGCTGAGGCGGGCGAACGGGTCAGCGCTTGCGCGCCAAACTCAGGCCGTCGCCGATCGGCAGCAGAACGACTTCCACCCTGTCGTCCGCTGCGGCGTGGTCGTTGAACTGGCGGATCGCCTGGACCCTGTCGTCGGTAATCCGCGGGTCGGCCACCTGACCGCTCCAGAGCGTGTTGTCGACCAGGATCACGCCATTGGGCCTGATCATGGGCACGATGAGATCCCAGTACTCGACGTAGGAGGGCTTGTCTGCGTCAATGAACGCGAAGTCGAATGTGGTGTCGTCGGGCAGGCCGCGCAGCGTCTTGGCGGCCGGGCCGAGCCGCAGGTCGATCCGGTCGGCGAGACCGGCCCGTTTCCAGTACTCGCGGGCCACCGAGGTCCACTCCTCGCTGACGTCGCAGCACAGCAGCCGGCCGTCGTCGGCCAAGCCGCGGGCGACGCAGATGGCCGAATATCCGGTGAAGGTCCCGACCTCGACGGCGCTGGCGGCACCGACCAGCCTGGCCAGCAGCGTCATGAACGTCCCCTGCTCGGGCCCGATCTGCATGCCGGCCCGGGCGCCGAACATGCTCGCGGTCTGCTCGGCCAGTTCGGTCAATATCTCGTCAGGCGGCGTGCTGTGCGCCTCGACATACTCCTGCAGTGCCTCGCTGAGATGCTCGCTTCTCCTGGTCACCCACCGACCATAACCTAGCGCCAAGCAGTGCGGCCGCGGGTCTACGCTCTGTTGCATGACTCCGCCGCACCGCATGCCGCTGAGCTACATCCCGAGCCCGCCGGTCAACGGATTCCACATCGGCCCGCTGTTCGTGCACTTCTACGGGCTGATGTACGTGATCGGCATCACGCTGGCCGTGATCATCACGCAGCGCCGGGTGCGCGCGTCTGGCGGTGACCCTTCCGTCGTCGGCGACGTCGCCGTCTGGGCGGTTCCCGCTGGCATCATCGGCGGCCGGATCTACTTCGACATCACGACGCCCAGCCAGATCAGTCCGCACACGTGGTGGGGCGCGTTCGCCGTGTGGAACGGAGGGCTCGGGATCTGGGGCGGCATCGCGGCCGGCGCCCTGGCCGGCATCTGGCGGCTGCGGCGGCGCGGCGTCGCGTTCGGGCCGTTCGCCGACGCCGTAGCGCCCGCGCTGCTCGTCGCCCAGGCTGTCGGCAGGATCGGCAACTACTTCAACCAGGAACTGTACGGCAGCCACACCACAATGCCCTGGGGGCTGCGCATCAGCGGCCACCCGGGCGCCTATCACCCCACGTTCCTCTACGAGCTGATCTTTGACCTGGCACTGGCCGCCCTGCTGGTCTGGCTCGGTCACCATACGGCCATCAAGCCACCTGGCCTGTTCGCGCTCTACGTGACCGGCTACTCCGCCTTCCGCATCTACGAGGAGTCGCTGCGCATCGACTACTCGCAGCACTTCCTCGGCCTCCGGCTGAACACCTTTGTCGCCTCCGCCCTGACCCTGATCGGCATTATCTGGTTCATCTACACCCAGCGCCGGAGGCCCGCCGCCGCCGCAGGTGCAGGAGCAGGCACTGGCGCCGTAGCAGGCGATACAGCCGACGCCAGTCACGCTGGCGGGCCAGCAGACGCTGGCGGTCCGCCGGCCGCCGAAGGCGCCACTAGTGGTGCCGATGCTGCTGCAGGTGCCGATGCTGCTGTGGGTGCCGATGCTGCTGCAGGTGCCGACGACGTCGCCGACCCCGAAGGCGAAGGTGGTGCTGCGGAGGGTAGCGGTGACGGGACGGACATAATCCCTGGTACATCTCGGCGACGGGGATAGGGTCTCCGTCCGACCGCTTTCAGGGGCGGACGGCAGGCGTTATGCCCGCCGGCTTAGCCCCTGGCCGATATCTCGTCGACACGCCCGAGACCGCCGTGAGTCAATGTCGGTTCGTGGACATCGCACGGCTCATCAGCCGGATACGCCCAGACGTAGCGCCGATCAGGCACTCACGTCAGTTTCGGCTGCTCTACTTGGGCCAAGCTGGCAGCTCGGCCGGGGTGATGATCTGCTATGTCGCGCTGCCATACCAGGCCTACCAGATCAGCCATTCGTCGCTGGTCGTCGGCCTGCTGAGCTGCGCCGAGCTGCTGCCGGTCCTGCTCGCCGGCCTGCTCGGCGGCGCGCTTGCCGACGCTCTGGAGCGGCGCAGGCTGATCCTGATCACTCAGGCGGTCGCGCTGTGCTGCACCGGCCTGCTGGTCGCGAATGCGATGGCATGGCACCAGCTGTGGTTGCTCTTCGTGCTGGCCGGCCTGCTGGCCGGGGCGTTCGGCGTCCAGCGGCCTTCCGTGGACACGCTCGTCCCGTTGCTGGTCAGCCATGTCGACTTGCCGGGAGCGGCCGCACTGGCCGGGCTGCTCGGCACCGTCTCGCAGACAGCTGGACCGCTGGTCGCTGGTGGCCTGCTCACCGGCGGCATCCCGCTGGCGTACGCGGCAGGCGGGGCGGCCTGCGCCGCCGCGGCCGTGCCGTTCATGCTGATGCGGACGTTCCCGCCGGCCCCGGACGCGGACCGGCCGAGCGTACGAGGGCTCGCCGAAGGGTTGCGTTACGCAAAAGGTAGGCCCGATCTGCTCGGCACCTACCTGATCGACATCGGCGCCATGTTCTTCGGGGCGCCGTATGCGGTCTTCCCGCAGATAGCGGCTAGCCTCGGCGGACCTGCCGTGCTCGGGCTGCTGTACGCCGCGCCGGGCATCGGGGCGATGGCGGTCAGCGCGACGAGCACCTGGACCAGGCACGTCCACCGGCACGGCCGGGCGATCGCGCTGGCGGTCTGCGGCTGGGGCATCGCGATCGCCGCGTTCGCCTATGCGCCCAGCCTGCCGCTCGCCGTGCTCGCGCTCGCGGTCGCCGGCGGCTCGGACATGGTCAGCGGCATCTTCAGGATGACCATGTGGAACCAGACCATCCCGTCCCGGGTGCGCGGCAGGCTGGCGGGCCTGGAAATGATCAGCTACTCCACCGGTGAGCCGCTCGGCAACCTGGAGGCCGGCGCGGTCGCCAGCCTGACCGGCTCGGTCCGGGTGGCTGTCGTCTCCGGCGGCATCCTGAGCCTGCTCGGGGCCGTCATTGTCTCACTCGCGCTACCCGCACTGTGGCGCTACGACGCCCGCGAGAGCCGCGCTAAGCCGGGAGCTATGCCGGAGCCGCTATCGGCTCAGCCCTGACGGCCGCACGGTCGGCAACGGCGAGCTCGGCGGCTTTTGCCCGCCACCAGTCCTGGCCGGACTCGGGCAGCAGGTAGATCGGGTCGTAGTACTCGTACTCCCGGTCCAGCGCGTGCTCGTCGTCGGCCTCGACGGCGGTGCGGTAGTTCTTGGTCCAGTACGAGATGCCGCGCTCGGTGTCGTACCGCGAGGCCTGGTGCACCCAGCGCTTGCCGACATACGGTACGTCGCAGAGCATCCGCGGGGTGGCGAACCCCGGCAGGTAGCCCATGATCTGGTGCTGTAGCTGCTGTGCCTCGCCCAGGCCGAGCCGCCAGTGCTCGGCGTTCGGGATCATGTCGCACATGTAGAAGTAGTACGGCATGATCTTCGCGTCATCGAGGAGCGCGAAGCACAGGTCGAGCAGCTGGTCCGCTGAACTGTTCACGCCGCGCAGCAGCACCCCCTGGTTGCGCACATCCCTGATGCCGGTCTCCAGCATCGCCTTGGACGCCTTCGCCACCAGCGGGGTCACCGACTGCGCGGCGTTCACGTGGGTGTGGATCGCGATGGACACATCGCGCTGGCGGGCTGTCGCGGCCAGCCGCGCCATGCCAGCCCTGACCTCGTCGGTCAGCCAGAACTGCGGCAGCCCCATCAGCGCTTTGGTGGCCAGCCTGATGTCGCGGATGCTCTCAATGTCAAGCAGATCGGAGACGAAGGCCTCGAGCCTGGGCCACGGCAGGTTGGCGACATCGCCGCCGGAAACCACGACATCCCTGACGCCGGGGCTGGCCTTGAGGTACGCGACCATCGCGCCAAGCCTGTCGTCCCGCGCGAGGGTGAACTTGTGCTTCTCGACGACCGGCGTCGGGTTGCCGACGAGGTCCATCCTGGTGCAGTGCCCGCAGTACTGCGGGCAGGTGGGCAGCACCTCGGCGAGCACCTTGGTGGGGTAGCGGTGCGTGAGTCCCTCGACCGCCCACATTTCGGCCTCGTGCAGCGAGTCCCGCGACGCGTGCAGGTGAGACGGCCAGTCCGTGCGGCGGTCGCTGAAGACCGGGATCATGTAGCGGCGCACCGGGTCGGCGTAGAGCGCCTCGGTGAAGCCGGGATCGCTTGGCGCCAGGCGCGGCACTATCGTGTTGATCATCTGCGGCGGCACCAACATCGACATGGTCGCCCGCTCGGCCTGATCGCGCTCCAGGTCGGCGTAGAACACCTCGTCCACGCCGTCGCCGAGGACCGTGCGGAGCTGGCGGATGTTCTTCACGCAATGCGACCGCTGCCACTGCGCCGACGCCCACTCCTGCTCGGTCACCGCCGCCCAGCCTGGCAACCTGCGCCAGTCTGGCTCGGCCAGCTCGGCGTGCCGGTACACGTAGGGCTGCTCGATCACTGCGCCACCGCCTCCTTTGCCGTCTGCGTCGACGGCGTCAGTCCCGCCGGCCGGGTGGTGCGAGCCGAGGCTTCGCGGCCAGCCGCAGTTATTGAAAGCAACCGGACGATAACCTGTCGGCCAGGCTTGCTACGCAAGAAGATACTGTCTGTATAGTTCGATACGAAAAATTCTATGGATTCAGAGCCTACCCGGCTGGCCTGGTTCTGCACCATGCCGGACTTCAACGGGACAGGCAAGCCCTGATCGCCGACGAGGCGGGGATCACCGTGCCTCGCTGTACCACTACGTGGGCACCAAGGAGGACTGCTCGAGCGAATGATGTACGAGAGCGCCAGTGACCAGGTTGTGACGTATGAGTGCATCGACGCCATCGCCATCGTCACACTCAACCGCCCGCACCGGCTCAACGCCGTCGTGCCCGAGTTGGTCGAGCGGCTGTATGCGGCGCTCGGTCAGGCCAGGCAAGACGACGTCGCTGCCTGCGTCCTTACCGGCGCTGGCAGGTCATTCTGCGCCGGGCACGACCTGCGGCAGGAGTACGAGCCGATCAGCGAAGCTGAGGACCGGCGGCGGCTGCACCGGATCCAGGACGTGACCCGGCTGGTCCGGCAGACACCGTTCCCGGTCATAGCTGCCGTGCACGGCTACGCCCTGGGCGCGGGGTGCGAGTTCGCATTGTGCTGCGACCTGATCGTCGCGAGCATGGACGCGACGTTCGGCTTTCCCGAGGTCGGCGTCGGCCTGGGCGTCACCGGCGGAATCTCGCGCCTGCTTCCGCTGACGGTCGGCATGGCCAAGGCCAAGGAGCTGGTGCTCCTCGGCGAGCGTTTCAGCGCCGAGCAGGCGCTCGAGTTCCGCCTCATCAATTGGGTGGTCGGGCCTGGAGAGCACCTCGGCTTCGCCATGGACCTGGCGGCCAGGCTGCGCGCCAGGCCGCGCAGCGCGCTGGCCAGGGCGAAGCACGCTCTCGACCTTGGCCCGGAGGTGGGGATCGAGGCCGCCTTCGAAATGGAAATCTCCAGCGCGCTTGCGCTGCACACGGGCGCGGACGCCCAGGATGCCGCAAGGGCGTTCAGGGACCGGGGCAGCCCGGTGGTAGAGAACACGGGCGCGCCAGAGAATCTGAAAAAGGATCAGTAGGGAGAAGACGCGATGCCGGAACACTTCCGCGTAACGTACGCCACTTTGTCGGCAGACAACGAGGACCTGCAGGCCGCCTACGATAAGGGCATCCGGGTGGCGCGGTCATGGTTCGGCCAGACACTACCCGCATTTGTCAGCGGACAGCCACGCACCAGCGGCGCCACATTCGACGTCGTGAGCCCGGCCGACCAGGCCGTGTTGTGCCGCGTGCACGAGGCTACGCCCGCCGACCTCGAGGACGCGGTGGCCGCCGCGTCCGCTGCTGCCCCAGGGTGGGCCGCGACCTCCTGGCGGGAGCGGATCGCCGTGCTGCGAGCCGCCGCCGACCTCATCAGCGACCGTTCTAACGAGCTGTCGGCGCTGATGAGCATGGAGGTCGGGAAGAACCGGCTCGAGGCGCTCGGCGATGTCGAGGAGACCGCTGACCTCATCCGGTACTACTGCAAGCAGATCGAGGACAACGACGGGTTCAGCCGGATGATGGACCGGCTGTCTCCGCGCGAGTCCACCATGAGCGTGCTGCGGCCGTATGGCGTCTGGGCAGTGATCAGCCCGTTCAACTTCCCGATGGCCCTCGCCGGCGGTCCCGTTGGCGGCGCACTGGCAGCCGGCAACGCTGTCCTGCTTAAGCCGAGCATGCAGGGGTCGTTCTCGGCGGTGAAGTTGTACGAGTGCCTGCGCGACGCTGGGCTGCCGGCGGACGTCCTTCACCTGCTGCCCGGCGGCGACGAGGTCGGCAAGGCCCTGGTGGCCCATCCCGGCATCGCCGGTCTGACGTTTACCGGATCCTACGAAGCCGGGATGTCGATCTACCGCAGCTTCGCTAGCGCCTACCCGAAGCCAATCATTTGCGAGATGGGCGGCAAGAATCCCGCGATCGTCTCGGCCAAGGCCGACCTCGACACGGCAGCGACGGGAGTGGCGCGCTCGGCGTTCGGGTTCTCCGGGCAGAAGTGCTCGGCCTGCTCGCGGGTCTACGTCCAGCGCGACGTCTATCCGGAGTTCGTCGCGAAGCTGGCCGACAAGGCGCGCTCGCTGGTCGTCGGGGACCCGACGCAGCGCAATGTCTTCGTCGGTCCGGTCATCGACGCCGCGGCCGTGGACCGATTCGAGGCAGCCGTGGCGCACGCCCGCGAACGCGGCCGGGTCGTCGCCGGCGGTGAGGTGTTGCGCGGACGCGAGGGGTACGGCAGCGGAAACTACGTGGCACCAACCGTGGTGGCCGACCTGCCCGCCGACGACAGGCTGCTGCGGGACGAGCTCTTCGTCCCGTTCGTCGCCGTCCTCCCAGTGGATTCGCTGGCAGAGGGAATGACCCTAGCCAACTCTACCGACCTGGGCCTCAGCGCCGGGTTCTTCTCCGCTGACCAGGCGGAGATCGACCGGTTCCTGAGCGACATCCAGGCAGGGGTGGTGTACGTCAACCGCAGTGCCGGTGCCACGACCGGCGCGTGGCCCGGCGTTCAGCCATTCGGCGGGTGGAAGGGCTCGGGAAGCTCCGGCAAGGCCGGAGGGGGGCTGTACTACGTACAGCAGTACATGCGCGAGCAGTCGAGGACGGTGGTGGAGTAATGACGGCTTCCGCATACCTGGCCGACGCAGCCTGGCTTGATGCCAGCAGGCCGGTACCCGATGTCCGCACATCGCTGCCCGGGCCGCGGGCCAGCGCCATCTACGAGCGCGACCAGCGGGTCACAAGCCCGTCATTGCCGCGCG
>DASWGE010000010.1:0-13113 GCA_036393895.1 Streptosporangiaceae bacterium
CGCTGGCCCTAGCCATCGCGGGCTCAGGCCTCGTCTTCACCGCCGTGGCCGCGGCTTGCGCGCAGATTGCTGGGACGGCGCGCGGCGCCAGAGGCCTCGCGATCGGCGTGGTCGGCGTGACCTATCTGCTGCGGGCGATCGGCGACTCCGCCGGTCCGCACGGGCCGCGCTGGCTTTCGTGGCTGTCGCCGATCGGCTGGGCCGAGCTGATCAGGTCGTTCGGCGCGATCCGGTGGTGGGTGCTTGCACTGCCGGTTCTCGTCGCGGTAGTCGCGGCGGTTCCGGCCGGAGTATTGGCCGTCCGCAGGGACTATGACGCTGGCATGCTGCCGCAGCGCCCAGGCCCGGCTCGCGGCAGCGCGTGGCTGCGCAGCACGCTGGGGCTTGCCTGGCGTCTGCACCGGGGCACGCTCGCCGGCTGGCTGACGGGCGCGCTCATCTTCGGAGTGATCGTCGGATCGGCCGCCAAGGGCATTGGCGGGCTGCTCGGCAGCAGTCAGATCAGGCACATCGTGACGACCCTCGGCGGAACTTCGGCGATCACCAATGCCTATCTGGCCGCCATCATGGGCTTCAGCGGGTTGATCGCAGCGGGGTACGCGGTTTCCGCCGTGCTCCGGCTGCGCTCGGAGGAGACATCCGGCCACGCCGACCCCGTCCTGGCCACTGGGGTGAGTCGGTTGCGGTGGGGCATGCCGCACCTGCTCATCGCGGTGGCCGGAACGTTGACGATTCTGGTGGTGGCGGGACTCGGCGCTGGGCTTGGTTACGCCCTCCGGTCTGGAGGCACGGGTGAAATCGGGCCGCTCCTTGTTGCCGCGCTGGCCCAGGTTCCAGCCGCGCTGGTGATCGCCGGGTTCGCCGCCGCGCTCTTCGGCCTCGCTCCGAGCGCCAGCGTCGCGGGCGGTTGGTCTGCGCTCGGCGTGGTCGTGCTGATTCTTTTCCTCGGCGCTGCACTGAAGCTGTCACACTGGGTACTGGACATATCGCCGTTCCAGCACCTGCCCAAGCTGCCGGGCGGAACCGTTACCGCCCCGCCGCTGCTCTGGCTCAGCCTCATCGCGCTAGCGCTCGGTGCGGCCGGGCTGGCCGCTCTGCGCAGGCGCGACATCGGCTAGCGCCCTGACCGGGCAAAATTCCTGAAAATTACAATGAGTTAGTGCGTGCTGGCGAGCTGAGTCGCTCTCGGCGGATGCTCGTGCTCGCGACCTGCTGCATGAGCCTGTTCATCGTGGGGCTTGACGTCACCGTCGTCAACGTCGCGCTGCCTTCGATCCAGCACGAGCTGCATGCCAGCGTGTCAGGCCTGCAGTGGGTCGTGGCCTCCTACTCCCTCGTGATCGCCAGCCTGCTGATGCTCGCCGGATCGACGGCCGACCGGGTCGGCCGCCGCCGCACGTTCCAGGTCGGCCTGGCGCTGTTCACGCTCGGGTCGCTGCTCTGCAGCCTGGCGCCGAGCCTCGGCGCCCTCGTCGTCTTCCGGATGCTGCAGGCCGTGGGCGGGTCGATGCTCAACCCGGTCGCCCTGTCGATCATCACGAACACCTTCACCGGGCGGACCGAGCGGGCCAGGGCCATCGGGATCTGGGGCGGTGTCGTCGGCCTTAGCATGGCATTCGGACCAGTGGTCGGCGGCGTGCTCGTGAGCTCGGTCGGCTGGCGCAGCATTTTCTGGGTCAACATCCCGGTCGGCATTGTGGCGATCATCCTGACCGCGATCGTGGTGCCGGAGTCAAAGGCACCGCGTGCGCGCCGGTTCGACCCGGCCGGTCAGCTGCTGGTGATGATGACGCTGGCTGGGCTCGTCTACGGGGTCATCGAAGGTCCCGGCCATGGCTGGTCCTCGCCTGTGATCATCGGATGCTTCGCGGTGGCGGCCGTAGCCGGGACGGCATTCGCGCGCTACGAAACGCGCCGCGAAGATTCGCTGCTTGACGTCAGGTTCTTCCGGAGCATCCCCTTCTCCGGCGCGACAATGATCGCGGTGTCGGCCTTCGCCGGCCTCGCCGGGTTCCTGCTGCTGAGCACGATCTACCTGCAGGACGTGCGCGGTCTGCCGGCCGTGCGGGCAGGCCTGTACATGCTGCCGATGGCGGCGATGACGGCCATCTGCAGCCCGCTGTCCGGCCGGATAGTCGGGGCGCGCGGGCCGCGACTGCCGCTGATCGGCGCCGGGATCGCGATCACCATCAGCGCGATCACGCTGACCAGGCTGACGGCTCACACCTCGCCGGCGAGCCTGGTCGTCAGCTACCTGCTGTTCGGCCTTGGCTTCGGGCTTGTCAACGCGCCCATCACGAACACGGCAATGGCCGGCATGCCACGGGCCCAGGCCGGGGTGGCGGCGGCTGTAGCCACGACCAGCAGGCAGGTTGGGTCGTCGCTGGGCGTCGCGGTGATCGGGTCGGTCGTCGTATCCGCAATGACCGGTCCGATCAAGACCAGCTTCGTTCCGGCCAGTCATGCGGGCTGGTGGGTGATCGCCGGGTGCGGCCTTTCGGTCCTCACCCTTGGCGTGATCACGACCGGTCCCTGGGCCAGGCGCACCGCGGACCTGGTCGCGGCCGCGTTCGGGCACCGCGAGCCAGGCGCCGGTGACGGCACCGAGATCGAGCCGGCCGCCTGACCCCCGCCCGAGCCGGAGCAACGGGGGCGCCGCGCTGTCGCCAGAACAACAACAGGGCGCCCACGTTGCTAGCGGCTGGCCCCCCGGTGGGCGGCGAGCACGAGCAGCTACTGGTCGCCTGTCTGTGCCATGGCCATGATGGCGAAGGCGGCGCCCTGGTCGTCGGTCATGATGGCCATTCGGCCGTACGGCGTGTCCCAGGCTGGCCGCATGACGCTGCCGCCCAGCTTGGTCACGACGTCCGAGGCCTGGTCGGCGTCCTCGACCCCGAAGTAGGTCATCCAATGGGCCGGCGTCTCGGCCGGTGCCATGGCCAGGTCGCCGATCCCGCCCATCGGATCAGCCGTGCTCCTGAACGTCGCGTAGTGGAAGTCGTCGCCGCTCATGTCGTCATAGTCGTAGCCGAAGACGGCCTGATAGAACGCCTTGTTGGCGTCGAAACTCCGGCTCATGTTCTCGTTCCAGCAGACGGCGCCCGGCACATTGGCCAGCTGCATCCCGCTGTGCGCGCGTGACTGCCAGATGCCGAATACCGCTCCGCCTGGGTCTGCGGCGACGCTCATCCGCCCGACATCGGTGATGTCGAATGGATCGGCGAGCACCGAACCGCCCGCCGCCGTCACCTTATTCGTGGTGGCGTCCGCGTCGTCAGAGGCCAGGTAGGTCGTCCAGGCCGTCGGAACTTCAGCGGGCCCCATCTTGGGCCCGATTCCCGCGACCGACCGACCCTGAACCTCGCACATGACGTAGCCGCCCGTCTCCGGCGGCCCGACCTCCGTGTCCCAGCCGAAGAGTGTCGAATAGAATGACGTGGCCCTGGCCACGTCGTCCGTCCCCAGGTCGACCCAGCAAGGCGTGCCGGCCGGCCATGGCGTGTCGCGCTGCACCATTGCTCCTCCATGCAGATGACTTGGTAGCCCGTCGAACGGCTCTACTTTCGGCGAATGCGCAATGGCGTCTGCGATCCGTCAAGCCTGTGACGATTTGCTTACGCAGCGTATCTAGCCGCGGTCTGTCAGTCAGCCGGTTGTGAAATTCGCCACATCCGGCCGTCGGCCGATCCGGCCGCATTGCGGGAGGCGGAAATCGCTAGTCCTGCGAGGAGCGTAAACAGTCCGTAGCATGGCGGTCATGGGTAGCCACCGGGCCTTGCCGTCAGGAGCCGAGCTAGCGCGCGCGACACGCACGACCCGCTTCCGTAGCGCCCTTCCAACCGTGCGTCCGACGAAGAAGCTCCTGATACTTCTCGCCGGCGTGGTGCTCGCTATCGCCGCCGTGGTGGCATTCGCGGCGAACTCGGCCGCGCGCCGGTCCCTGTCGTCGTCTCACCATGTGACGTCCGCCATTGCAGGCTCACAGCATGGCTCCCACCATGGCCAGGCTGGCGGCAGCAATGCCAGCAATGCCGGGCAGGCCGGCGGCATGGCCGCGGTGCCGGCCTCCCTCGGGCTCAACCCAGGTGCTGTCTCGCCGAGCGCGGCCGGGATAGCGGAAGCAAGGTCGTTGCTGCCGAAGCTCGACGCGTATCAGCTGGCCGGCCAGCGCGTGATCTACAGCTATTCGGGGCTGACCCCGCCAGCCAGCCTGCTGTGGGCGATCAGCCACGGCCGGGTCGCCGGAGTCATTTTCTTCAAGGGCAACGTCGGATCAAATGCGCACATCCAGGCCGTCGCCAAGCAGTTGCAGCAGGCGAACGCCGCCTCTACCAACCCGGTGCGCCTGCCGCTATTGCTGATGACCGACCAGGAGGGCGGTGTCGTCCGCCGGCTGAACGGCCCGCCTACACTTTCGGCGAAGCAGATTGGTCAAAGCGCCCACCCGCAGCAAACGGCGACTGCGGAGGGCCAGGCGGCAGGCAAATTCATGCACGGCCTAGGCGTGAACGTAAACCTCGCGCCGGTGCTTGACGTGTTCAGGACGCCCGGGAATTTCATCGACGAGTTCGGCCGGTCCTTCAGCAATAATCCCGCGAAGGTTGCCAAGCTCGGCCAGCTCTTCGCGACCGCCATGCAGAACCAAGGCGTTGCCGCGACCGTGAAGCACTTCCCTGGCCTGGGCGCTGCCACAAGGACGCAGAACACCGACGTGCGCCCGGTCACCCTGAACCTGACGCTCGACCAGATCAGGTCGATTGACGAACTGCCGTACCGGTCGGCCGTCTCGGCCAAGGTCAAGCTGGCCATGGCGTCGTGGGCGATCTACCCGGCGCTGGACAAGAAGTTCCCGGCCGGCCTGTCGTCCACGATCGTGCACGGCGAGCTGCGCAACCGACTTCAGTTCGCCGGCGTCACCATCACCGACGCCCTGGAGGCAGGCGCGCTGAAGAACTTCGGCGCAACCGGGAAACGGGCGACCCTGGCCGCCAAGGCCGGCATGGACCTGCTGCTCTGTGCCGCAGAGAACCCCACTCAGGGCGCCACAGCGAGGGATGCGCTGCGCAGTTTCTTCCTGGCGTCCAATACCACCGCGCAGGCCCATTTCAAGGCGGCCGTCGAGCGGGTCCTCGCCCTGCGCGCGACCCTGTAAGGCTGACTCTTTCAGGTGATTGGCGTCCCGCTCGTCGCAGCAACGTCAGCGAGCAGATCGGTGAGCTTCGCAGTCAGCGGACCGGGCCGCCCGTCGCCGATCAGCCGCCCGTCGATCCGGATGACTGGCGCGATGCCGCCCATCGTGCCGGTCACGAAGACCTCGTCCGCCGCGTAGAGCTGCGTGAGCGAGTGGTCACCGACAACGCACTCGACGCCAGCCCCGGCGGCTAGCTCAAGCACCGCGGCGCGGGTGATGCCCTCCGGGCACGCGGCGGCAGCAGGCGTACCAAGTACCCCGCCGTTCACGCAGAACACGTTGGTCGCGTTCGTCTCGGCGACGAAGCCGCGCTGGTCCAGCATCAGCGCGTCGTCAGCGCCCGCCACGTTGGCCTCGATCTTCGCCAGGATCGAGGGCAGCAGGTTGGCGTGATGGATCTTGGGATCCAGGCAATCTGGCGGCGGCCGCCTGATGCCCGAGGTGATCAGCGTGATCCCGGTCGCGGCGTAGACAGGCGGCTTGTACTCCGGCAGAACGATCAGCGTGGGGCCAGACTGGTTGAGCCTTGGGTCCATGCCGCTGGTGATCTTCACGCCGCGGCTCAGCGTCAGCCTGATGTGCACCCCGTCGGTCATGGCGTTGGCCGCGAGCGTCCGCCTGATCTCCGCGGTGATCTCCGCGTCGGACGGAACCGAATCGAAGGCCAGCGCCTGCGCCGACCGCCGGAGCCTAACCAGGTGCTCGGTCAGCCGGAAGATCCGGCCGTGATGCAGCCGCAACCCCTCCCACACCGCGTCGCCGCCCTGGACGGCCGAGTCGAACGGGCTCACAGCCGCCTGATCCCTGTGCGTCAGCCGCCCGCCGACGCTGACGATGATGTCCCGGTTCCGCTCGTCGAACTGCTGCAACATCCGCCGCTCCTCTCCGGTCAGGACTAGTCCGGCGCCGCCGCGGCCGCGAGCTCCTCGTAGTAAGGCTGGCAGCGAGCTGCCAGCCCCTCTAGCTCACGCGGCAGCTCCGGCATGCCGCCGCCGCACTCACGGTCGGCAGCGAAACCAGTAGACGCCCACACCCGCGCGTACCAGTGCTTGGCCCAGACCCCGTCCGTGGGCCGCGGCCCAGCGGGCCAGGACAGCATCGCCGGATCGAACCGGATCCGCAGCGCCGCGCAGAGTGCCTCCAGCGTCGCCTGTGGCCTGGCCGCGAGGTCGGCGGCGTCGATCACCGGCCCGCCGTACAGCCGGTAAATCTCGACCTGCTGCTCTAGGCCGAGGTCGGCCAGCGTGGGTGCTTCCCTGACTTTGGCATACGAGGCGAGCAGCCGCCGGGGATCGCGGATCAGGAACGCGTGCTGCACCCCGGAGAGCCGAGCCCGGTCAACTCCGGGCAGCAGGTGATGGGTCATGTGCTTCTGGTAATACACGGTCCGTCCGGCCGGCAACGGGCCAGCGGTGAGCTGCTCCACCACCTCAGGCCAGCGCGTGGGCATGGACCGCATGATCTCGTCCCGGCCCGGATGGGCAATGCCGGTCTCGGTGAGGTAATAGCCGTAGAGAGGCTCGTCGACCACCACCGTGTCCGGCCGGTTCTCGAACGAGCGCATCAGCGCCGTGGACAGCGTCCGCGGCCCCGACCACATCGCGATCCTGGCGACCTCGCGCACAGGGTCAGAACGTGACGACGCTGCGCAGCACTTCGCCGCGGCCCATCTTGGCGAATGCCTCTTCCACCGCATCGAGCGCGATCGTCTCCGACACGAACTTCTCCAGCGGCAGCCGGCCGCCCAGGTGCAGGTCGGTCAGCATCGGGAAGTCGCGGTCGGGCAGACAGTCGCCGTACCAGGACGATTTCAGCGACCCGCCGCGGCCGAAAACGTCAAGCAGCGGCAGCTCGAGGCGCATCTCGGGCGTCGGCACGCCGACGAGCACCACGGTCCCGGCCAGATCCCTGGCGTAGAACGCCTGCGTGTACGTCTCAGGCCGGCCCACCGCCTCGATCACGACGTCAGCGCCGTTGCCCTCGGTCAGTGCCTTGATCTGCTCGACCGGATCGGTCTCGCGCGAATTGATCGTGTCGGTAGCCCCGAGCTCCCTGGCCCAACCCAGCTTCCGATCGTCGATGTCGACCGCGATGATCTTGCGAGCACCCGCGAGCCGCGCGCCGAGCACAGCCGCGCAACCGACACCGCCGCAACCGATCACCGCTACCGAATCGCCCCGGCCCACCTGACCAGTGTTCAGGGCCGCACCGAGACCGGCCATAACGCCGCAGCCAAGCAGGCCAGCGACCTCGGGCTTGACCTGCGGGCTGACCTTCGTGCACTGCCCGGCGGCCACGAGCGTCTTCTCGGCGAACGCGCCGATGCCCAGGGCCGGCGACAGGATAGTGCCGTCGCTCAGCGTCATCTTCTGGGTCGCGTTGTGGGTGGCGAAGCAGTACCAAGGACGGCCTCTGCGGCAGGCACGGCACTGACCGCAGACCGCCCGCCAGTTCAGGATTACGAAGTCACCGGGCGCCAAGCCGGAGACGCCCTCGCCCACCTGCTCTACTACACCGGCTGCCTCGTGCCCGAGCAGGTACGGAAAGTCCTCGCCGATGCCGCCCTCGCGATAGTGCAGGTCGGTATGGCAGACGCCGCAGGCCTGGATCCTGACCAGCGCCTCGCCAGGGCCGGGATCTGGGACCACTACCGTGGTGAGCTCGACCGGAGCGCCCTTCGCGCGGGCGATTACGCCTGTGACCTCATGTGTCATCGGGTTTGTGCCTTTCTTTTGCATAACAAGACTCGGGCGCCGGTCTGCGCTCTGGCGCCGACGTCGCTTGATGATACGGATCAGCGCTTGCGGACAAGTAGCGCTATCGTCACATCAGGCGGCGCGAACGCGCGGAGCTGATGTCGCAACTCGTCGACAGTGACGCCGCGCACATTCACCTGATACCTGGGCGGTCCATCGAGCGGGCTTGTTAGCGCCGTCGGCCGGAGCAGGTACCAGAACGGAATCAGCAGCAGAAACGAGCGCCCGAGGCGCCGTAGCCGGCCGTGCCTGAATCCCCGCAGCGCAAGCGATGCGTTCGGGCTCAGAATCAGGTCTATCCGGGCACCATACGCGCGCGGGGCGAGCCTGACCCGCTCGATGTGCCGCCACGGCAGGTGCCTGACGCCCCGCCGCTGCCGCCCGCGCCGTCGGCTGAACACGGGCAGCCCGAGGTCGACGCCTTCCTGGGTCGCGGTGAAGGCATGCGTGGTGATCGAGTTGAGCACGAGCACGAAGACGATCATCGCGAGGAGCAGCCCGGCAGCTGCGGTCAGCCTGAACCAGAGCGGCGGCCACCGGCTGAGGGCCAGCGCGCCGACCACGATCAGGTACCAGATCGGGGCCAGCCACAAGTAACCGCGCGGCAGGATCGCCGACGGGCCGATCACGGGTGCGGACAGGCCGTCCTGCATGGATTGCCCCCAAACTGTAGGTCTCGGACTGAATCGTCCAACGTGCGGAGGCAGAACCGCAAGGGTCAGCCATCAGCGCGGACGGTTACCGGGACGCGCCGATCGTGTAGCGGGCGCACCGATCTTGCCGCATGATGTATGAATCTCGGCTTCGCTGAGAACCCCGTCGCAGCGGCGGACGAGAGGTCGGCAGACTGCCGGGATACGGGAGGTTGGCCGGATGCCGAAAGACGGCAAGAACCGGCGGTCAGGTCGCGACGAGGCCCGCGGAAACGATCTCGCGGGCGCTCTCGGCGGCGATGAGGATTACGACTGGATCAAGTACCTGGGGGAAGGACGATCCCCGTCCTCGTCCGCGACGCCCGCGCAGCCTCCGCCGACGTCACCTGCGCAGCCTCCGCCGGCGTCACCTCCGCAGACCGTGGCGCGGCCAGCCGCGCGGCCCGAGCCGCTCCCGCAACGGGTCCGTGGTGGCGGTCCTGACCGGGGTGGCCGGCGCCGCCGTGGGCCTCCGCCGGCTGGCTCGGAAGAACAGCACACCGGATACGGCGCCCGTCAATCTCGCCAGGGCGATGCCCGGCCCGGATCGGGGCCGGTCACCGGTCGCGCCGTCAAGGTGCGGCCGGGCCGCACGACCGACTTGCTGTTCAATCCGCAGGCTGAGGACTACTCACAGCCGCTTTACCCGGCCACGGACGACGGCCAGCGGCGAGCTATCCCACCGGACCAAGATTGGCAGCGAGACTGGGAGCCCGGGGACCGGCCGGCGCCCCGGCGGGGGGAGCTGCTCCCGCCCCGGCGGGAGCTGCTCCCGCCCCGGCGGCTGGACACCGCCGAGTACGCCCAGCCGCTCTACCCTGGTGTCGGTGCCGCCCCGGCTACCGGCGGCCGGCCGCCGCGATCCTGGCCCGACGACGATCCGCTCGCGGACACCGATGCGGGAGGCCAGCCGGTTCGTGGCGGCCGCCGGACGGCCAGCCCAGGCGGTCCACGGCCCGCGGTACGGTCCGGCTCATCGCCCGTGCTGCCGGACCGGGTTGATCGCACCGGCCCGCAACGGCGTGTCAGCGGGCTCAGCCCAACGGGCTCGTCGCAGCGCACCTTCGCTGATCCGCTCGACGAGCCGGCCGGCGATGTCGCAGCGCCCCAGATCATGCCGCAGGTCCAGCCGCCGGGCAGGGGCAGGCCAGCCCGCAAGCCGCGGAAGAGCGGCAGGCCGAAGTCCGGCCAGGGTCGGCCAAGCGCGGGCAAGGGTCGGCCCGCGGTCGGCCAGGCACGATCCGGTACCCGCCGTCGGGTGCCGGTCAAGGTTATGGTCATGCTTGGATCGGCGATCATCGCAACGCTGGCTGTGGTGGGCTATGTGGTGCTCAGGCCGCAGGCTTCGCATGTTGTATCCGCACCGGCCAGCCAGAGCGGCTATGCCAGGCAGCCGGCCAACGCCATGGCCAACGACCTCCGCCACCGGATCGTGGCGGCCGCCGGAGGAGCCGTCAGCAATGTCGTCGCCGCCGTCTACCAAAGAACGACGGGCCCTGGCACGAAGAAGGGGCCGCAGATCGTCGTCTTCATCGGCGGCAACCTCGCTGGCGGCGCCTCGGCGGACAATCTCATCAGCGCCTACATGACCAGGCTGCCCGGGGCGTTCACGACCAACGCGGGGCGCCTTGGCGGGCGGGCGGCCTGCGCACCAGGGTCAAATGGCGGTCCCGCCGAATGTGCCTGGGCCGACAACGACACCTTCGGCGTTGTCGTTTCCGCCACGATGAACTCGGCGGGCTTGGCCGACGTGATGCGCCAGATGCGTCCGCAGGTCGAGCATGTCGTGAGGTAAGCGGCCTGGCCTAGCTGGCTGGCTGGTCGCTGTCGTTCTTCTTAGCGCTCTCCGCCTCGGCTGTTGGCGCAGCCGGGGCCGGGCTTGCCGTCTGCGGCGTGCGGAGCGAGAGGCGGGCCACAACCATCGTGATCGCCGCCGCCAGGACGGCAAGGCCTGCGAGCTGCCCGCCAATAAGCCGCGGATCAAGCGGGAGCGCCGACGAGGTCTGGGTGATCCCCGCGAGCTTGCCCGTGTGCTTGGGCTTTGGCGTGGCGGGCGGCGACGTCTGCGGTGTCACGACAGGGAACAGGCCGGACAGGCCAGCCGGGCTGATCGTCGTGCCAGGAATCGGGGCCAGCGGCGGCGGCAGCGGGGGCGCCGGGTTGAATGCCGACGTCTGACCGACGATGGTCGTGATTGTCGCCACGGCCGGAGACAGCGACGACCCGCTGATGCTCACGGTCAGGGTCATCGGCTCACCGGCGGTCGCGGTGTCCCGGACGCGGTCGGTGATCATCAGCTCGAACGCCTGATTAGCCGGCAGCCTGCCGATCGAGCAGGTTGTCCTGTGTGCGGCCGGGCAGAGCGTGAATCGCGGCCGCCGCATCGCCTGCGCGCTCGATGCGGCGCTCGCGGTCACCTTGTTCGCGGTGGCCGTGCTCCAGACCCAGATCGAGTAGGTCACGGTGCCGCCAGGAGCGGTGCTTGAGCCTTGCACGAGCTGGGCTGTGACGCAGAGCGCACCTGCCCGATGGTGATGTGACCGGCTGGGTGACGGCGACGGGCTCGGAGACCTCGAAGAGGACCGGCTTGGCGAGGGGCTGGGCGAGCTGGACCTGGACGGACTCGGGCTGTGGCTGGGCGAGGGAGACGAGCTATTGGTCCGGCTTGGGCTCGTGGAACTCGTTGGGCTCCGTGACGGACTCGGCGTCGGACTGGCAGTGCGCGAGGGGCTCGTGCTCTTCGACGGGCTAGCGCTGGGCGATGTCGCCGCGCTACGCGATTGCACCGCCCCCAGCAACTTGGCCGATACGACCGCGGTAGAACTGCGGCCGCAGGGCGAGCCCATCGGGCGGGCTGATGTTGCCAGTGCCGGGGCGATTACGAAGCCTGACACGAGGAACGAACCCGCCGCCAGGCAGAAAGCGATCCGGCCAGCTCGCAGGGTCCCTAGCGGCACCGCGGCGCTCCGATCGTCGGGCCGGCCGAAGCCGGCTCTGCCGTCTGACGTCCGATGTCGTCTATGAGCATGATAGGGAACTCTAACCGTCCGCCTGATGGGCCATGCATTCGAGCATAAGGTGACTGCCTGTCTTACTGAAGTGGCCGGCGGCCGAATCACAATAGTTCCCGCTCATAATGATCGTGTTTCGCCAGGGCACCATAAGCGTCCTCAGGATGGCGGCCAGATGAACAGTGAGCGGCGGCCGGAGGGCGGTGGCCGGGACTCGACCGACGTGCTGACCAGAACAGCCAGGGCCCCTGACCTGGTGCTGCGGTATGGTGACGCCGCCGAGCACGTGGCTGATGTCCATCTGCCGCCAATGGCCGTCGGTTCACGTGGCGGGACCGGCGCGAGGGTTCCGTTCACCATATTTCTGCATGGCGGTTTCTGGCGGGCCGAGTATGGGCGCGAGCACACCGGCCCGCTCGCTGAGGCTCTCGCGGCGGCCGGATTCGTCGTGTGCGCGCCCGAGTACCGCAGGACGGGACAGGCTGGTGGCGGCTGGGCCGGCACCTTCGATGATGTCGCGGCGGCCGTGGACCGGTTGCCTGGGCTGGTCGCCGAGTCGACTGACGGACTCGTGGCCGCCGACCCGGCCGGTGTCGTGCTTGCCGGGCACTCGGCTGGCGGGCATCTGGCACTCTGGGCGGCGAGCAGGCATCGGCTGCCGCCGGGATCGAGGTGGCATGCCGGGCGCTCTGGGTGGCGTGGCGTTGTCGCGCTGGCGGCGGTGAGCGATCTGGCCGGGAGTTACCGGAAGGCGCTGGGCCGGCGGGCCGCGGCCGAGTTGATGGGCGGCGGCCCCGGGGATTTTCGTGACGGCAGGTACCTGGAGGCTGATCCGTCGCGGCTGGTACCCGCTGGCGGGCCAGTGTGGCTCGTGCACGGCATGGCCGACGACCGGGTTCCGTACCTGATGAGCCTGGACTACGCCAGGTGGGCCCGGGCGGCCGGGGCGCGCGCCGCGGCGGCGACCTGCCTGCTGCTGCCGGGGGCCGGGCACTTCGAGGTGATCGATCCGCTATCGGAGGAGTGGCCGCAGGTGGTGGATGCGTTCTGGCGCGTCGGCGGTTGATGGGTGCTGGCCGGTTCCGCTGCCGAGCAGGGTTAACCTGGCGGGAGCGTGATCGTGTATGCTCGCCTAGCGCGCGGACGCTGCGGTGGTCGTCTACCGTTGGCACCGGCGCTGGTCGTGCGGGTCGTCACCCGCCGTGCCCCCTTAGCTCAGTCGGCAGAGCGTCTCCATGGTAAGGAGAAGGTCTACGGTTCGATTCCGTAAGGGGGCTCCAGGTCAGAGGCATAATCACGAGTCCACGGGAGTTGCCGTGGAACGAGTCGTGGAACCACTTCGGGATTTCGGCGTATCGTTGTGTCATGGCAACGACGGACAGTGGTCACATAGAGTTACTGCCTAGCGGCTCGTACCGGGTGCATGTGTACGTCGGCCGGGATCCCGTCACCGGCAGGCAGCG
>DASWGE010000011.1:0-3782 GCA_036393895.1 Streptosporangiaceae bacterium
CAGTGCTCGTCGTTGAGCCGGTCGAGCACCGCCTGCGGCTGGCCTTTCTCCCTGAGCTCAGCCAGCGATGGCCCTGACATACTCCTCCACTCGCTTGGCGACCTCAGCCGGCGACATGGCGAGGCGCTCGAGGATCGTGTAGCGGCCAGGCCTGGTCTCGGGAGCGTGGCAGACCGCGGCGGTGAACTGCTCCGCGGACAGGCCGACGTCGCCGGGAAGGCGCGGCAGGCCGTGCCGCTGCAAGCAGGACGATATCGCCGCGGCCTGGCTCGCGTCATCGCGCAGGAGCGTGCAGAACAGCGCGCCGAGGCCGGCCAGCTCACCGTGACTGGCGGTGCCTGGGTAGAGCTGGTTGATCGCGTGCATGATCTCGTGGTCGCCGCCGCTGGCCGGACGGCTTGACCCGGCCACGGCCATGGCCATGCCCGACAGGATCAGCGCCTCGGCGAGCACGGTCAGGAACTCATCCGAGGTGCTAGGGCCAGGCTCGTGCAGCACCGCGTGGGCCGCTGAGCGGGCCATGGCAACCGCGAGGCCGTCGATCGGTTCGCCGGTATCGGCGGCAGCCAGCTCCCAGTCGGCGACGGCAGACAGGTTGCTGATCGCGTCGCCGATCCCTGCGGTCGACAACGGTCGTGGCGCCTGCCGCACCCGGTCCAGGTCAACCACGACGGCAACTGGCGGCACCACGCCGTAGGAGCCGCTGCCTGACTCGTGCGCCAGCGTGCTCACGGGGGAGGCGATCCCGTCGTGGCCGAGGCTGGTCGCCACGGCGACCATCGGGATGCCGGCGACGTGAGCCGCGAGCTTGGTGACGTCGATGGTCCTGCCGCCGCCGATTCCGGCGACCGCCTCGTAACGTCCCGCCCGCAGGTCCCGGCCCAGCGCGACCGCGCTGTCGTAGCCTCCGTCAGCGATCCTGATCACATCGGCGGTGCCGGGCGGCAGCTCGGCCGCGATGGTGTTGCCCAGGCCGGGGCCGACCGCGACAGCCACCCGACCTGAGGTCGCGATCTTCCGGTCCGTCAGCAGTCCGGCCAGGCCCGCGATCGCGCCCGGCCTCACGTCGATGACTAGCGGGGCGGCGAGCATTCGCGCCAGCAGCGGCATGATCCTCCTCCGGCAGGCACCGCAGAGCCGGCGTGAGCGGTATCCGCGAGACCGGACACACACCCTAGCAGCGGCCGGCGATCTCCCTGGCCCGCGACAAGTCGGCGTGGTCATCCACCTCGACCCATTCCACGGCGCCGATCGGCGCGGCCAGGACCGCGCCGCCACGCTCGGAGAACTCGGCGAACCCGTCCTCGTAGTACCGGTGCGGGTCGCGCCGCCAGGTGGTCTCCAGGCAGTCGGCGAGGGCGACAGCAGCGGCCGGCTCGATGAGCGTGACGCCCATGTACTCGCCGTGCGCGTGAGCCGGGTCCATCACCTTGGTGATCTGCACGAGCATCCCGTCGGCGTCCAGGATGACCTTCATCTCCTCTTCGGCGAGCGCCTTGATGTCGTCGATGGCGATGATCAGGCGGCCGAGCAGAGGCTCGCGCCGGGTTCCGTTGCTGGTGCCAGTAACGGGCCCGAATCCGGCGTGCCGTCTGGCGCGGGCTGGCTCGGCGCTGGCGGAGAGGAGCGTCTTCTCGACGCTCACCGGATGGACCGTGTCGCCGTTGACGAGCATCACACCCCGCCCGAAGTACTCGCGGGCGAGCCACAGCGAGTAGGCGTTGTTCCACTCCATGGCGCGCTCGTTGTGCACGAGCTCGATCGTTATGCCGTACGCACGCTCGAACGCGGGAACCCGGTCGGCAACTACGGCAGCCGCGTAACCGACGACGATCACGACCTCGGTCAGGCCCGCGGCGGCGAGGTTGCGGAGCGCTATGTCCAGGATGGTTGTCTCGCCAGCCACGGGCAGCATGGCCTTAGGCAGCCCGTCGGTGTCGGGACGTAGCCTGCGTCCCGTTCCCGCGGCGAGAACCATACCGATCACCGCCGGTCTTCCTTCCTGGATCTGAGCTAGCCGGTCATGACCCTCCGGCAGATAAGCACACAAAGATACGCTGCGAGCCCAAGGTACCCGAACGTGGCCAGCCCCATGGCGGCGGCGAGACCGATGGCGAACATCCGGGTTTCCCATCCGAGGAACGCGCCCTGAGCTGTCCTGGCACCGCCTGGATCTGCGTGCGCAGCGCCCTGGCCAGTACCTGGACCGGCCGCGCCGGCACCTGCGCGGCCCGCGCTGGCGATGATGCCGGCGTACCGGACAAGGATGAGGGCGCAGGCGGAGAAGACAACCGGCCCCGGCACCGCGAGGGCGAACCCGAGCGTTGCCAGATAGACGTACTGGGCGAGGGCGAGCAGGACGGGAATCAGCCAGTCGAACTTGCCGTCGTGCCGATGACTCGAGCCTGGCGCGGCCAGCATCATCACCACGGGCGGTGTCACGGCGATAAATCCCGGCAGGTTTCGCAACCCGAGGGCGGCCAGCATCGCAGTCGCGATCAGGCCCGCGAAGGCGGGCGGCAGGGGGATCAGGTTGCCCTGCACCAGCCGGCCAGCCCAGCGCGCCGCAGCTCCATCGTCGCGCAGAGCCAGGATGACGTCCTGAGCGCTCGCCTGACCGGCGACCGGGTGAGCCGCCGCGCCCGGAGTCCCCGAAGCGCGGGCCTCGCGGGCCTGCCGCGCGGGCTCGGTCCCCCAGCCGGCTTCGGCTGACCGGCTCGGCCCGGCCGCTCCGCTCGGCTCGGCCGCTCCGCTCGGCTCGGCCGCGTCGCTCGCTGCTGACCCTTCCCCCTTGGCAGCGGTTCCGCGGGTCCAGGGCGCGGTGAGCCGTACTGCCGCCGTAGCGCCCGGCGAGCCGGCCGCCCCCACGCTGCTGGCGGTAACCCTGGCTGCCGGAGTCTGCGCAGGCGCTCCGGACGCTCCGGCGGCCGTCGCGGAGCCGTCCCGCCTCGAGCCTGCCGCCGCCGAACGAGCCGCCGCGGGCCGAACCGCTACGGGCCGAACCGCTACGGGCCGAACTGTTGCTGGCCAAACAGCCGCAGGTTCGGCCGGGAACGGGCTGGCAGGAACGGGAAGTCCAGTCCACCATCGAGGCGGCCTAATCTTCCCGAGCATCGCGATGGTGGCCGTCATCGCAACCACTTCGACAGCCAGCACGGTGAACAACGCTGCAGGCGCACCCGCGGCGGCGAAGGCAAGGAGCGCGAGCAGCCCGCGCAGCCCGGCCGGCAGGCCGAGAATCTTGCCCGTCCACCGCCTGACAACCGCTATGCGGTCCGACTCCCCCGGGTCCCCTGCGCCCAGCGCGGCCCTCCAGCACGCGCCGAGCAGCTCACTAGTCGCGATTGAGATCAGCGTGGTGACAGCGAGCGGCCAGATCCCGATCAGGATGGTCGGTTGGCTGCCCGCCGCCATTCCGCCGTATATCGCGCACTCGGCGGCTGCTGCGCAAACGGCCGACATCCAGCAGTAACCGGGCGCCGTTTCGGCGTCGGCCGTCGCACCGGCCCTCGCACCGGCCCTCGCACCGGCCGAACCGGCCTTTCCGGCCAGGCCGCGGGCCGCCACCAGCACCAGCAGCCAGCCGAGCATCGCGATCATGCCCTTGCCACCGTCGTGCGCTCCGCCGCTGAACCAGGCCGCAGCGCACAGCGCGAGCAGCAGCGAGATGCCGGAGAGCGTGTTGGGTGAGATCGAACGGCCCACCGCCCAGGAGGCCAGCCAGCCCGACGACCGTCGGCCCCACGCGACGGCAGCACCGCATAGCGCGGCGACTTTTACCG
>DASWGE010000012.1:0-1726 GCA_036393895.1 Streptosporangiaceae bacterium
TCGGCAGGCCCCACAGCTCCACGAACCCCTTGGCGAGCTGCTGATCGAACACATCGCCCGTGTCGTAGGTCGCAAGCCCGTAGTCGTACAGGGCAAGCGGGCTGCGCCTGCCGGTCACGACGGCCTGGCCAGCTTGCAGCCGCACGCGCACATCCCCGGTCACGTGCTTTGACGCCTCGGTCATGAACGCCTCGAGCGACCGGCGCAGCGGCGAGAACCATAGCCCGTCATAGACGAGTTCCGTCCAGCGCTGCCCGGCGGTCCGCTTGAACCTGGCCAGCTCCCGCTCCAGGCACACGCTCTCGAGCTCGGCGTGCGCGGCGATCAGCGTCATCGCGGCGGGCGCCTCGTAAATCTCCCTGCTCTTGATCCCGACCAGGCGGTCCTCGACCATGTCGATCCGCCCGATCCCGTGCGCGCCGGAGACGGCATTCAACTCTGTAATGATCTCCAGCGGCGACAGCGGGCGGCCGTCGATGGCGACCGGCAGGCCGTCCGCGAAGCTGATCACGATTTCTTCGGCCGGCTTGCCCGCCGCCGGGTCCTCGCTATACCCGTAGACGTCGTCGTGCGGGCCCTCCCAGATGTCCTCCAGGTGACCGGTCTCGCAGCTGCGTCCCCAGACATTCTGGTCAATCGAGTACGGAGACCGCGCCGTGACGTCGATAGGCAAGCCCTTGGCGGCCGCGAACTCGATCGCCTTGTCCCTGGTCATGCCCGAATCGCGGACTGGGGCGATCGGCTTCACATCGGGGGCCAGCGCGGCCAGCCCGACCTCGAACCTCACCTGGTCGTTGCCCTTGCCCGTGCAGCCGTGGGCGACGACGCTGGCGCCGAACTCCTTCGCCACCGTGGCCAGGTGTTTCACGATCAGCGGCCTGGACAGCGCCGAGACCAGCGGATACCGGTCCATATAGAGCGCGTTCGCTCGCAGGGCCGGCATGCAGTAGTCGGCGGCGAACTCAGCCCGCGCGTCGACGACAACAGCGTCGGCGGCCCCGCATGCCAATGCCCGGGCCCTGATCGTCTCCAGGTCCTCACCGCCCTGGCCGACGTCCATGGCCAGCGCTATGACCTCAGCCCCGGTCTCCTCGGCGATCCAGCCGATCGCGACGGAGGTGTCGAGGCCTCCCGAGTAGGCCAGCACGACTCGCTGTGTCACGACTCCTCCTGATCTTGCTGCGTCTCATTTGGTGGTGGTCCTGGCTCGGTCCTGCCGCGCCGCTCGGCGAGCCGCAGCAGCAGGTTCGCCAGATCGTCGCCGCCGGCCGGATCGCGGGCCACGACCAGGACGGTGTCGTCGCCAGCGACGGTTCCGAGCACCGCGTGCATCGCGGTCCTGTCGATCATCGAGGCCATCAGCTGCGCGGCCCCTGGCGGCGTCCGCAACACGACCAGGTTGCCGCTGGCCTCGGCCGACAGCAGCAGGTCGGCCGACACCTTAGCGAGCCCTGCGGCTGCGGCGGCCGGCGTCCCCGCGGTGTAACCGGCGATCCCAGCCACCGCCGCGGCGGCATGACGGAACATCTCGTCGTCGGCCGCGGTGACCGGCATCTCGGCCGGGTCAGGCGGCATCGCGTAGACCAGCGCGCCGCCCCGGCCGCGCAGCCGTACGGCGCCGAGCTCGTCCAGGTCGCGCGACAGGGTTGCCTGCGTGACCCGGATGCCGATCGCGGCGAGCCGGTCGGCAAGCTCCTCCTGCGACCGCACCGGCTCGGTTGGCTGG
>DASWGE010000013.1:0-12135 GCA_036393895.1 Streptosporangiaceae bacterium
GGGACGACCAGCAAGCGGTTAACCGCCGCCGGCCGTTGGATCCTAACTAAGCTCCTGATCGCCCAACGATTGTGCTTCGTTCTCCGCCGGTGTGCCAAGTTCCTTCTCAGCGGCCCATGGCAGAGCGGGGCGAGCAGACCCTGTCAGTCCGCTGCGGCCCTCCAACTGCCGTGCCGCATGTCCGTTCAGCCGGTATATCAAAACGAGCCCTACCGGAGGGAGCGCGATCCGCTGCTTACCTGGGGGCAACGCAGGCGGCCCGTGCTCGGCTTCCGTCGTCCACGCGAACGCCAGTGCGCCGCCGACCACACCGGCCACCATGCCGACGAAGAACCCGCCGAGATTGGATGTAATCCACGACCCTAGGGCCAGGAAGAGCGCAAGGAGCGAATAAATGATCCGGTCAATGGGATTGAGCCACAGCAGCGCTCCGCAAAGCAGCATGAATGCAGGAATCAGGTAGCCGGCTAGACCCTGGATCCCGATGTGGGTAACAATCCGAAGCGGAGCTTGCTCGGACACCAGCATCTCGCCAGCGCCGACGATAACGATGAGCCCGCCCCAGAACGGGCGGGTTCTCCGCCAGATCCGGAACGTATGCCGTGCAGCCGCGAGTGATCCGCCAGTCGGGCGAGCCGGGTTCTGTTTAGATCGCCCATTGCCAGAGCCATATATGCAGGCCATCACTGCTAGCAGCCGCCACCGAACCGCAGCCGGAATCCTGGGAGCGTAAACGTCCCCGCAGTAGTGGCGAAAGCATGCTGCTTCAGATTGCTTATGGTCACGGTCTTGGCGTGCATAGAGAAACCACCTGACGGGCCCCGTATGCCGGGCACCTCGTTGAGTGTGCTGGCGTCCCTACCCAGCGTCAGGTGCTTGAACGACGCGTTCCCAGAGAACCGGTCTGCGAATACGACAAGGTTGGTCGCGACAACGGGGGTACTGCCATTCCCCGCCGTAATGATCATCGGCACACCGAGGACGTTCACGCTCTGACAAAGGTGACTAATCGTGGCCGATCGCATTGCGGTAGCAGCAAGGACAATCTGGTTGCTGTGGCCGGGCAGGTCGTTAGTAGCCGAGTGCTCCACCACGCCAAACTGCTCGAAACCCTGTCCCTTCAGTAGCTTGGCAGTGACGTCGAACGGCTGGCCGGAAATGCTGACCGACACAGCGAGCACGGACTGCGAGGTAAGCATCAATAGCATGACGACCAAGGCAGTGGCGGGTACCAGGATGATCGCGAACCGTCGCCAGCGCACTCGTCCGAGCCTGGCGGGCGCCGTCTCTCCGACAAAGGTCATGCTGTGCCTCCAAGCTGCGAGGCGCGGGCAACCGCGCACGGGAGTACGACCTCCAATTCGGCAAGCGCGGATGCTACGTTGTGTGGCCTTGCCGATACGGAGTGCAACTCCCGACCGCAATCTACCGGCAGACGAACCTGATTACACGGCTCAGCACAGCGTTTCGCGCTTACTTGCAAAAGCCAGCCCGGTCCGCGCCTTCGACAGCCGGATCAAGTTCAGCGGCCAGTCGCCGCCCTAGGGCACCGTGTCAGGCTTGTGGCGGCGGCCCGAGCGACGTGGCTTCTAGCCGGGTAGCGACCAACCCGGTCGCGAGCGATGACCAGTGCGACAGGAGAACAGCCATGCAGTGGCCCGAGGGATTCATGTGGGGAACCGGTGCCTCGTCTACCCAGTGTGAAGGCGCCTCGCCGGCCTCGGACTGGTGGGACTGGGAGCGGAGCGGGCACGCGCCGCTGTCCGGCGAGGGGAACGGGTTCGCAGTCCGCTACGCCGAAGACTTCCGGCTCTTGGCCCGCCTCGGGCTGCGCCACCACCGGCTCAGTATCGATTGGGCACGGGTGGAACCCGAGCCGGGTCGGCATGACCCTGCCGCCATCGCTCATTACCGCGATGTGCTAGCCGCCGCCCTCGACGCTGGTGTCGAGCCGTGGGTCTGCCTGCATCACTTCACGCTCCCGCGATGGTTCGCCGATGCTGGCGGTTTCCTGGTCGAGGCGAACCGGACCGGCGGATGGGCCAGGCATGTCGAGTTCATCGCCGAGACATTCGGCGACCTCGTCCGAGGCTGGCAGCCCGTCAACGAGACGAATTACTACGCGTTCGCTGCCTATCGGGGCCGCGGCTGGCCGCCTGGCCATAACGACTTCGCCGAGTGCGCGCAGGTCTCTCAGGCGATGCAGCTGGCTACCGCCGAGGCCGCCGTGCGGCTCAGGCAAACCGGAGCACCGGTCGCGTCAATATTCGGCCTGTCGGGCATCAAGGCTCTCGACGACACGCCGGAGACGACGCGGCTGGCCGGCCTGCTCAACGACCTCAACTGGCGGGCGGGCCTCGAGTTGTTCCGCGACGGCGTCCTCAGCGTCCCGGGACTGGAGCCGGCCGAACGGCCGGACCTAGCCGGCTCCTTCGACCTGATTGGCTTCTCCTTCTACTCGACAACGGGAATCCGCAAGGGCGCCCTGGTTCCGTACCCGCAGGACGCCCCGGTGTCCCCTTTGGGCTACGGCATCTGGGCCGACGGCCTCGGCCCTGTGCTCGATCGGCTGCACGAGGTCGTGCCCGGGACTCCGCTCCTAGTGGCCGAGTACGGCATCGGCACGAGCGACGACAGCCAGCGCGCCGCATACCTTTTGCGCGGCCTGCAGGTAACCAATGACGCTATCGCCCGGGGGATCGACGTGCGGGGCCTGTTTCACTGGACTGCCGTCGACAACTACGAATGGCTGCACGGCTACGACGTCCAGTTCGGGATCATTGACCGCGACCGCAACATCCGGCCCTGCGCCCGGGTGCTACAGCGCGAGGCCACCGCATGAGCTACCGCACGCGCGTCCAGATCAGGCGGACCTGTGCGGGGGTTGGCAGCGACCGCTCAGGTGGGACGGGCCAAGCGGCCTGACGGCAGTCTGGCAGCGAGTACACCAACCGCATGTCCCGCTTCCTCCGCAATGCGCTCATCGCCAGCGCATCCGAAGGGCGCGTCATGGCGCGCCTGGCGGTGCTGTCGCCGGCCCGCCAGCCGCCGGCCCGCCAGCCGCCGGCCCGCCAGCCGCCGGCCCGCCAGCCGCCGTCCCGCCAGCCGCGGAGGACAGGTCGGCCGGCCGGTGTCGGCCGGCCGGGCGCACTGTGAGCAAACCTTTGCTCATCACGCCGACGCGCTCAGCGCGCTGGGCAATGGCGGTGTCGTGGGTGACCAGGATCAGCGTCAGCCCGCGTTCGCGCCAGAGCTTTTCGAGCAGGTTGATGATCTCGTCGCGGGTGTCCTCGTCGAGGTTGCCGGTGGGCTCGTCGGCCAGCAGCACAGTGGGCTCCTTCACTAGGGCCCGGGCGATAGCTGCCCGCTGTTCCTGCCCGCCAGACAACTCGCCGGGCAGGTGCCGGGCCCGGTCAGCAAGTCCGACCGAGTCGAGAGCGGCGTCTACCCGGCGGCGGCGCTCGGCGGCGCCTATCCGGAGCGGAATGAGGGCAGCCTCGACGTTCTCGGCCGCCGAGAGCGTGGGCACCAGGTTGAACGTCTGGAAGATGAACCCGATCGACCTGGCCCGCAGCCGGGTCACCCGATCTTCGCGGAGCCGCCCCAGGTCCTGCCCGTCGAGCTCGATGGTGCCTGAGGTCGGCCGGTCCAGCCCGCCGAGGAGGTTGAGCAGCGTGGACTTGCCGTGTCCGGTGCGGCCCTGGACTGCCAGCCACTGGCCGTCGTCGATCACTAGGTTAAGTTCCCGGACCGCGGGGACCGTCTGGCGGCCCTTGTGGTACAGCTTGGTCACGTCGGTTAGCCGGTACATAGTCCCATCTCCTGTCGTCTCGTGCACCCGGTGTCGATGCCGCCGGTTCTCATGCCACCCGTGCCAATGCGTCCGCAGGCCGGAGCCGGGCAATCCGCCAGCTGCCGGCAGACCCTGCGAGCAGCCCCCCGAGGACTGCGAGGACCACGGCCGCCACGAGCGCGGCAGCGGTGACCGATGCGGACATCGGTACGGCTACCGTGTGGGTCACGGTCGGCGAGAAGTTCTGGGGGCCGCCAGGGCCAGCGGCAACGACGTGCTGGCCAGTCGAGTTCGCGATCGACGCCGACAGGCTCGGCGCGACCGCGTTGATGATCGCCGCGCCCGCGAAGCCGAGGCCAACCCCGGCCGCGCCGCCGACGACGCCCAGGACCAGTGACTCGCCCATCACCTGCGTAATGATCTGGCGGGATCGCCAGCCAAGCGCCTTGAGCGTGCCGAACTCCCGTACCCGCCTGGCCACTGCCGCCAACGTCAGCAGGCTGGCCACCGCGAAGGCCGCGATCAGCACCACGATGGACAGCCACCTGCCGAGGTCGTTCGCCAGCCTCGCGGTGCCGGACAGCGATCCGGTCACCTGGCTGGCCAGGCTCGATGCGCTGGTGACCATGTCGCCGGGAAGGAGACGCTTGATCTCGGCCTGCACGGCGGGGATGTCGGCGGCGCTGCTCGCGCTCACATAGATCGTGTTCACGTCGTTCTTCAGGCTCTTGCCCCCGGCTTTGCCGAGCGCCTGGGCGCGTGCCAGCGGAATATACACCTGGGGCGGGCTGCCGCTCTGCGGCTGCGCCACGATGCCGATGACCGTGAAGCGGTGCCCGATGATCTTCACCGTCGAGCCGACCTTCAGCTTGTTCGACTTCGCGTAACCAGAGTCCACCACGGCCACATCCGAAGCAGCGTCGGCACCCTTGAGCGAGCGGCCCGCGGTCACCGTTCCGGCGCTCAGGGGGCCGAGCGACGGCTGGCCGGTGTCAACTCCCTGCACGTTGAACGAGTTCGGTGTTGGTAGGGAGCCGCCCGGCTGGCCGAAATGCTTCGGGATGGTGATCGAGGTGTCGCTGAGCGCGAGCCCGCCGGCGACTGCCTTGACGTGCTTCAGCTTCGCGACCGCCGCGACCTTGGACTGGCTGAACGGGCTGTAGCTGCCGCTATCCAGGTGGTCGATCGTCTGGCCCGCAGCGTTGTGGCATTTGCCGTTGCTGCACACCTGCGCCCCGCCCGGGCCGACCTCAAAGGTCTGGCCTCCCTTCCCCGGGCCGCTTGCTGGCAAGCGCGGCCTGGGTGCCTTGCCGGTGACGGTGATGTCCGTGCCGACCCCGTAGAGCGATCTCAGTACGTCGGACTGGGCTTTTCGCACCCCCGCCGAGGCGGCGGTGACGGTGACGACGAGGCCGATCCCCAGCGCGAGGCCCAGCGCGACGAAGATGGACTGCCGCATTCGGCGGCGCAACTCCCGCCGCAGGTAGGTGATGAAGAACATGTCTGCGCTCCCGGTAATGGTCAGGTTCAGCCGCGTGGCGCCGGGCCAGCGCGTGCTGGGCCAGGTCTACGCGGTCGGCGGTTGCAGCGCGGTTACACCTGCCTGCGCAGCCCACACCACGCTGCGCGGCGGCAGGGATACCGCGGGCGCGATCCAGTACCCGGCGCCGTCTCCGCTGGCGGAAGCGCGCCGGGACGGCGACCGTTCAGGCAGCACTCGGCGGACTCCCAGCCCGCCCGGAGCCTGAGGGAGGACGATCAGGTGCATGCTGGTCAAGAGCCTGGCGTCGGGGAGGCGGCCCGCGTGCGGGTGCTGGTAGTCGAGGACGACCGCGAGCTCGCGGAGGCGATCGGGGTAGGTTTGCGCCGCGAGCAAATGGCAGTTGACCTCGCTTTCGACGGCGACGCTGGCCTGGAGCGGGCGCTCGCATACGGATACGACGTGATCGTGCTGGACCGCGACCTGCCCCGGACGTGCGGCGACGACATCTGCGCTCACCTGGTCAAGCAGGGGTGCCGCTGCCGGGTCCTTATGCTGACCGCGGCAGCCACGATCGAGGACCGGGTCGACGGCCTGCACCTCGGCGCGGATGACTACCTGCCGAAGCCGTTCGCGTTCGCCGAACTCGTGGCCCGGATCCGGGCGCTGTTCCGGCGCGCACAGCCCGCCTTGCCCCCAGTGCTCGAGAGCATGGGCGTGCGGTTGGATCCCGCCAGGCGGGCCGCCAGCCGGGGCAGCCGGCCGCTGGAGCTGGGGCCTAAGGAGTTCGGAGCGCTGGAGCTGCTGCTGGCCGCGCAGGGCCGCGTCGTCTCGGCCGAAGAGCTGCTGGAACGGGTGTGGGATGAAATGGCCGACCCTTTCACCACGTCGGTGAAGGTCACCATCAGCCGGCTACGCCGTAAGCTCGGTGATCCGCCGGTCATCGAGACCCTCAACCAGGCCGGTTACCGGATCGGCGGATGAGAGGGTCACCGCGGCTGCCGGTGCGCATGATGCGGCGCGGCTGGCTCCGTCTGCCCCGCCGCACGGTGCGGCTGCGGCTCACGATGGTCTACGGCGGCTTGTTCCTGCTCTCGGGTACCGCACTGCTTGGCATTACCTATCTCCTGGTGTCGCAGCACCTGCCGAGGGGACCCGTGACAGGTGGCGCATCCATAGGCTCCCCGCCCCCGCCCGGCGTGGCATCCGGCGCTGACGTCTTTGTCCGGGCCGGGAGCGGCAGTTGTCCCCTACTCACCGGGTCGTTCGGGACACCGGCCCAGGTAGCGGCCCGGGCACAGAAGTGCCTGAGCCAGCAGAGCGCGCTCGAACTGAACCAGCTGCTGACCGAGTCCGGGCTGGCGCTGGCGATCATGACCGTCGTGTCGGTCGGGCTCGGCTGGCTGGTCGCCGGCCGGGTGCTGCGCAAATTGCGCACTATCACGGCCACAGCCAGATCCGTCTCCGCCAGCAACCTGCATGCCCGGCTGGCCCTGGACGGACCGGATGACGAGATGAGGGAACTCGGCGATACGTTCGACGCGCTGCTGGCCCGCCTGGAGGCGGCCTTCGACGCTCAGCGCCAGTTCGTCGCCAACGCCTCGCACGAATTGCGCACCCCGCTGGCCAGGCAACGCACGCTGATTGAGGTCGCGCTCGCCGACCCTGAGCCGTCGATCGACGCACTGCAGGATGCCTGCAGCCGAGTGCTCGCAACTGGCGAGCAGCAGGAACGGCTGATCGAGGCGCTGCTGACGCTCGCCCGCAGCCAGCGCGGGTTGGACCGCCGCGAGCCGGTCGACCTTGCGGTGCTCACCGGTGAGGTCGTGCTGGCCCGCCGCGCCGAGGCGGAAGTCCGCGGGATTTCGGTCACTGCCAGTCTTGGCCCGGCGGTCGCGCTCGGCGACGCCCGGCTCGCCGAGCGGCTGGTGGCCAACCTCGTCGACAACGCTCTGCGCCACAACGTGGCGCCCGGCACCATCGAGGTCAGCACTGGAACCTGCACCGGCCGCGCCGTAGTGTCGGTATCCAACACCGGTCCGGTGATCCCGCCGGATGACCTCGCCAGGCTTGTCCTGCCCTTCCAGCGCAGCGGCGCCGACCGCACGAGCATGCGCGACGGGCTTGGGCTCGGACTGTCGATCGTGGCCGCCATCGCCGAGGCACACGGCGCCTGGCTGCGGGCGAAGGCGCTGCCCAGCGGCGGGCTCGCGGTCCAGGCCGGCTTCCCCCAGGCGTCGTGCCCGCCGCCGTACAAGGTCGGGGGTCATGCAGGCGTCGTCACGTAGCGGATTGCTCTAGGCGGGTCTGGCATGTGGATGAGGGAGTTCGTGATGTGGGTTTCCGCTTCGGCCCAGGTAGGCGCGTGGATGCCGTACGCGGGGACGGGGTCGCGCTGGGGTCCGAAGAAATACTGCTGGTGGACTGCTCCCTGGATGGCGGCGTGGACTTCTGGGTGGTCGTCCACGAAATGTGTCAGCGCGAGTTGCTGGCAGTGGAGGCGCTTCTCCGGGCGTGTCCGGCAGAACAGGACGTGGCCGGGTGGGACTCCGGTGCGGCGGTAAAAGTCATGGCCCTGGAGCCAGCGGAGGGTGCGCGCTTGCACCCTGGGGCCGCATTTGGAGATCAGCCAGACCTGCCCGGCGAAGAGTGTGACCAGGCGGGCGATCGCTGGCAGGGCGCCATCCATTTCCGGGGTGGCGAGCATGGTGGTCTCGTCGCCTGCGAAGAATGCGGTGTCGCCGCCTTGGGGATGTGCCGGACCATTGATGATCACCCGGCCGATGTCGATGCCCAGGCGAGGTTCACGTAGGCAGGGATCAGTGTTCATGTGGCCAGCGTGCCTCGCCTGTCTGTGTCACGGAACTATGGATCGCGGGGTTGGCTATAGCCTGTCATTATGACTGGGCGGGACTTGCTCGAACCGGACGCGCTGCGCTCGTTCGCCGCTTCGCCCAGCACCGCAGCTTCACCAGCGCCGCGGCTGCGCTGAACATCAGCCAGCCGGCCCTGCATGTGAAGATCAAGAAGCTGGCTGCGGCTCTCGGCACTGATCTTTATGAGCGCAAGGGCCGAAGCCTGGTCCTGACGGCATCGGGGGAGCGCCTGGCGGCGTTCGCGCTCGATGCCCGCAGCCGGGTCGACGACTTCCTGGACGGCATGGACGAGGCGGTGCCTGCCCTGAGCATCGCGGCCGGTCGCGGCACGTTCCGGTGGGTCATCGGCGACGCGATAAAGAGCGTCAGCCAGCAGGGCGCGAACATCCAGCTGGTCACCGCCAGCCGGGATGCGGTCATCGCTGCGCTGGCCGCAGGCCGCGCCGACATCGCGGTCGTCGCCTACGACCCGCCGCCCTCCCGCTTCCCGGCGACCCAGATCGCCTGCTACCCGCAGATCCTCATGATCAGCGACGATCATCCTCTCGCCCGCCGGGATCACCTCAGCCTGCCCGACCTCGCAGGGCTTGACCTGGTCGTGCCACCACCTGGACGCCCCCACCGACGGGCGCTAGAAAGGGCGTTGCTGGATGAAGGCGTGCCCTGGCAGGTTGCCGCCGAAGCAGACGGCTGGGATCTGCTGGTTCATTTCGCCAGCCTGGGCATCGGCGCCGCTATCGTGAACGGCTGCGTCACCGCGCCGGCCGGGCTGGCCGCCAAGCCCATCAGCGGGCTGACCGCCGTCCGGTACTGGGCAACCTGGCGCCCGCAACGCCAGACACGCATCAAAGGCCTGCTCAGCTGCCTGACCACGTCATGACCGGCGACCTCAGCGCCACCAGCCGGTTCCTCTCCTACGTCCTGCGCCACAACCCGTCCGCTATCGGAGCCAGCCTGGACGAGGCCGGATGGGTCAGCATTGACATCCTGCTCGCCGCCGCCGCTCGCCACGGCCACAGCATTAGCCGCGACGCCCTCACCCAGCTCACGCATCACCCGGGCAAACGTCGCTTCGAGATCCGCGGCAACAAGATCAGGGCGGCTCAGGGACACTCCATCCCTGTAGACCTGCAACTACGGCCGCTTCAGCCACCCTCCACGCTCTACCACGGGACCGTCGAGCGGTACCTGCCCAGCATCATGACCGATGGACTCAAACCAGGGCAGCGCAACCAAGTCCACCTGTCGGCAGACCCCACCGCCGCTGCCTCAGTAGGCGCCCGCCGCGGGCGCCCGCTCATCCTGGTGATCAACGCCGCCGCGATGCACAACCGCGGGCACCAGTTCTACCGCGCCGACAACGGGGTCTGGCTTACCAGCCACGTTCCACCAGAGTGGATCCGCTCCTACCACCACAAATAAACGGACTCGATGCAGCGCCGGGTCATCCGGCCGTCATGGTGATCAACCATTTGCGAACTGAAGGGCAGGTCTGCGCGGATTAAGCATGCTTTGCGCTAGCATCCGGGGCAGGTGCGGTGGCCCAGTCCCTGATCTCCTTAAGGCCGATCGCGGCTGCAATGCAGAACGCCGGGATGCTGGCGATTAGGTAGCGGGCGCCGTAGCCGGTGGTCGCGGCCGGGGTGACGATCAGTACGGCGCCAGTCAGCCACGGCAATAGCGCCGGACCGCCGAGGCGCCGCCAGACCAGGGCCGTGCCCGCCAGCCCCGCGAGCACTGTGACCCCGAGCAGCGGCCCCGGGAGCACGACGAAACGCTGGTAGGTCTGTACCCATCCGGCGAACGGCCGCACGATCCGGGTGCTCGGATCGCTGCCGCTGTTGAAGGTGCGGGCGTCCGGGTAATAAGGCAACTCGCGATTAGCGCGGGCAACGGCCCGCAGCGATTCGGGCGCGGCCGCGGGGAACTTGTACTGTCTCTCGGAAGCCCACGCTGGGCTGCCCTTGCGCTGCAGCTGGAAGTTCTCCCCTGTAGCGTCCCAGACTGCCATGAGGTATGCCGCTGGCTGCGCCTCGATCGCACGGCGAGCAAACCTGGTTGCCAGGCTGTCGGCTCGCGTGTCGAACTCCCAGCCTCCCGGCGGCTTTACGTTAATCGGCGACGTAACGCTCCAGGCATAGAACGTCGCGTCCGGCCTCTTGCCGGGCGGGGTCGAGATGCACAGCCAGCGTTCTTCGGCCGGCGGCTTGATCACGGAGCACCGGGCGAACGAGCTTACTCGCGAGTACAGGAACGCTCCGGTGCTCGTGGTGAGCCGAAACGACCCGTTAACTTGCTCAAACCACCAGGCGTAAGCCAGTAGCGGGAGCGCCACCGTCACGCACAATGCAGCGATGCTCGCCAGCACCTTCCTGGCCGGAACTCGCCTGGCCAGCTGGGCGCACAGGTACAGGGCGAATGCAATCGGCAGCAGTATTCCCTGCTCGCGATCCAGGGCGGCCCACGCCAGGATCAGTCCGACGAGCGCGCAGATCGGCACTGACGGCACCGGCCGCCACAGCATTAGCACCACGGCCAGGGTGACTAGCAGCGCGAATAGCGTGTCGCTTAGGACGAAATGCTCCATCTGAAGCTCGTAAGCCGACAACAGCACCGGGACGGCAGCCAGGGTCGCCGCCCAGCCCGCGATCCGGTACCGCCGCAGCACCGCGTAAACCGCTATCCCCATTACCAGGCCCATGACGGCTTGCACGACGGTAACCAGCCACACGCTGTGGAAGGGCTTTAGCAGCGCCAGGAAGTAGGAATAGCCGATCGGCCGGACGCGATAGGGCTCCAGCGGGAACATCGCGTGGATGTACGGCAGGCTGTCGAAGAACCACAACGCTGGCGGGTAGCCGAGCACGACGATGACCCGCACGGCCGCGGCCACGAGCAGGACACCGCAGAAGAGCCCGTGCTCGCGAGGCAGCGCTGCCAAGGCAGCCCATCCCCGCCACGAACCAGTCGGACCGACCTGCGCAGCCCCTGCGTTGTCCGCCAGCTCGGCTTGCCGCGCATGACGCGGCCCGCTCGGCTGAGAACCGGCATGGCGCCAGATGCTGGCGTATTCCAGAGCCAGTTCATCACCACCTATCTAGCGCGCGCCGCCACCCACTTAGCACTACCTGTACCCGCAGCGGCCGGTGCGATCATCACCCGCCACACAGGTCGGGGCTTTCTTGCGGCGGCGGCGACCGGCTCGCGTCGTGGAAAACGCGAGCGTCATGCTGATGCCGGCCGCGCCGCCGACCTGCAGCCGACGAGGAGTAGCGTCGAGATCATGTCTCTGGCGACACGGTTCACCGAGTTGGCAGGTTGCGCGGTGCCGATACAGCAGGCGCCAATGGGCTCGGTGTCGACCCCCGCGCTGGCGGTCGCGGTGGCTAATGCGGGCGGCGTCGGAAGCATCACCGCACAGTGGCTGGCTGCCGCCGAAGTCGACGCGACTCTGGCCGGCATGGCGGCGCAGACGGCCGGGGTGCTCGCGGCGAACTTCCTGACCGGCGATATCGATCCGGAGGCGGTGGCAGCTGCGGCGGCCCGGGTGCGGATCGTTGACTTCTTCTGGGCCGACCCGGACCCCGGCCTGGTCGAAATGGCTCACCGTGGTGGTGCGCTGGCGTGCTGGCAGGTCGGTTCGCTGGATGAGGCCCGGGCCGCCGCCGATGCCGGCTGCGATGTCATCGCCGTCCAGGGCATCGAAGGGGGCGGTCATATCCGCGGGCGCAGCGAGCTGTTGCCGCTGCTGGAGTCGGTGCTCGGCCACCTTGACCTGCCGGTGCTGGCAGCTGGCGGGATCGGCGATGGCCGCGCGTTCGCCGAGGTGCTGGCGGCGGGCGCGGCCGGCGCCCGGGCGGGCACCCGGTTCGTTGCCACCAACGAGTCCGGCGCCCATCCTGCCTACAAGCAAGCCGTCGCCGGTGCGACAGCCGGTTCAACGGAGATCACCGGTGCCTTCTCGGTCTGCCCGCTGTGCGCGACCG
>DASWGE010000014.1:0-1968 GCA_036393895.1 Streptosporangiaceae bacterium
CCGGCCTTGATCAGCTCGATCTGCGATGAGACGTTGAGCTTTTGATAGACCTTCTGCAGGTGCGTCTCCACCGTGCGCGGCGACAGGGACAGATGGTCGGCGATCTGGCGCACCTTGAGGCCATCGATCGCCAGCCTCGCCACGCGAAGTTCCTGCGGCGTCAGGTCGTCGGGGCTCGCGTGCTTGCGCTGGCGGCCGCCGGCGGCATGCAGCTCCTCCATCGCCTGCCGCGCCAGCCACGCGGCTCCGGCCTCGGCGGCGGCATCCGCCGCTCGCGTGAGATATGGACGAGCTTCGACCGACTTGCCAACCTGCCTCAGGAACCGTCCGAAATAGATCATCGTGCGGATCTCCGACAGCGGCTGGTGGATCTGCGAATAGACCTCGAGCGCCTGGGCATATAGCTCCGCCGCCACATCGTTCTTGCCTGCCTTCTCCGCGAGCTGGGCGCGCCCGAAGACGGCTGTGGCGCGCGGCCAGAGGCAAGGCAGGTCCGCGCTTTTGGCCTCGAGCCACGCGACGACCCGGGCGGCGTCGTCGAGCCGCCCGCACGCAACGTGAGCGGTGATGGCGTCGCGGGACCAGGGCACCACGCAGGGCTCATTGAGGCCCGCTTCATTGGCGATCTTCTCCGCGACCAGAAACAGGTCGCTCGCTTGCTGTTGCTGCCCGCCCCTGCCGGCGATGATGCCGCGGATGCGTTGAATCCAGAGTCGCTGGATCATGCTCTGTGGCAGCTTGTCGAGCCGGTCACACCATGCCGCGGCCTCGTCCATGTGCCCCATCTCGAGAACGGTGGCGGCGTTTGCGATCCATGCGTACCCGGCCAGCGACGGCACCAGGTCGACCATCGTCAACGCATGCTCGGCATGATCGCGCGCCTCGCTCAGGCGGCCGCGCCTGATGAGGACGTTCGTGCGCAGCGTGTCGAGGAGGCCAATCGCCATCGGCGCGCCGAGCTGTTCCGCGGCGCGATACGCGACGTCCAGCACGCGCTGAGCTTCGGGGTAGTTCTCCGAGAACTCCGAGATGAACATGTAGTTGCCAATCGGTCCCCAGCTCCAGGTCGGGTCGACGGTCTCCAGCAATGGGTTCAGCTCGGCCTCGGCGGCCGCGGCTGCCGCCGCTGGAATCCCTTCAGCTGAGCCCGAAAGGAACGTGACCAGGGCCCAGGTCGATTCCGCGCGCCGCCTGACGTCCGGACCGGCGTCACGGGCCAGCTGCCGGGCCCGCTTCGCGTAGTCGACGGCAGGCGCGATACGGCCTGCGATCCAGCAGACGGTGGCGTGGTCGAGGAGCGCCTCGATGCCGGGTGTCGGGTCGGCGGCGTCGAGTCCCAGTTCCGCTGCGGCCGCGAATTGCGCCTCGGCGGCGCGCGCATCTCCGCTGGCGAACAGCGCGCGGCCAAGCATGCGGTGGACGTCGGCGAGAGCATCGCCGTCGTCCGCAGCGCCGTCGAGGACACGGCTGTAGATGTCGACGGCCTTCGCGGGCTCGCCCGTGGACAGCAGGGTCTCGGCCAGCCCGATCAGCAGCTGTGTCGACGGGCTGTCGCCGGCCAGGGTGACGGCCGACTGCAAGCGGTGGCGCGCGGTGGCGACAGCCCCGTCAGCCATGGCCGCCCTGCCCGCCCGCTGGAGCACTGCAATCGCTTCGACGTCCCCGCGCAGCTGGCCGCTCACGGCGTGCTCTGCCGCTTCGCCGGGCTCGACACCATGAGCAAGCAGATGCTTGAATGCCGCGGCGTGCCATCGCTCGCGGACCGGCGGGGCCATGTCCTCGTAGAGGGCCTGGCGAAAAAGCGGATGAGTGAACTGCGCCCAGCCGGCCTGGCCAGGCCGAACCAGCCCCGTGTCGACCAGAACGCCAAGGGCTTCGGTCGCCTCGGCCTCGCTCATCCCGGCCACCCGGGCTGCCAGCATGGGCCGGAACTCGATACCGAAAACGCTCGCGGCATGCGCGTAGCGC
>DASWGE010000015.1:0-12592 GCA_036393895.1 Streptosporangiaceae bacterium
TTGGGCTCGATCGTCGCGAACGGGTAGTTCGATGCCAGCGCGCCAGCCCTGGTCAGCGCGTTGAACAGGGTGGACTTGCCCACGTTCGGCAGGCCGACGATTCCGATCTCAAGGCTCACCCCGGCGAGTCTAGGCGGCGCAGCCAACCCGCCGCTCCACGCCCGCCGCACCGTACGCAGCAGTTCGGCGAGCTCGATGGATTAGGGGTCATTGCGGGCCCTAAAGTCTTCGCGATCATGGTCAATGCCGTGCGTGTCGGACCCAGGTACTGTCAGAGCGGGCTGGAAACATAACCGGACATGGACTCGGCATCGCTGCTGGCCGGCCTTGGCGTCGGGGTGATCCTGGGCGCCATGATCGGCTTCCTGTACGCGCGCAACCGCCTGACCAGCGCCACGGTCGACCTCACCGCACAGGCCCGTGCCGCTGACGAGCGGGCCCGCGCCGCGCAGGAGCAGGCGGCGCTGGTCGACGGCTACCTCGCCGAACGGTTCCAGGCACTGTCGACGCAGGCGCTTGACGCTAGCCAGCGGCGGCTGCTCGAGGTCAGCGAAATCAGGCTGCGGGCGGCCAATCTCAGCGCGGCCAGCGAGCTCGACTCCCGCCGCAACGCCGTCGAGCAACTCGTCGAGCCGCTCAGGCAGACCCTGGCCAGGGTCGAGACCCAGCTGCGGGAGACCGACGCGGCCAGGCAGAGCTCGCACGCGGCGCTGACCGAGCAGGTGAAATTCGCTATGGCTGCCTCCCAGCAGCTGCGGGACCAGACCCAGGCCCTGGTCACCGCCCTGCGCCGGCCCGAGGCGCGCGGCCGTTGGGGAGAGATGCAGCTGCGCAGGGTGGTCGAGCTCGCCGGCATGAGTGCCCGCTGCGACTTCGACGAGCAGGTCACTGTCGCTGGCCCCGACGGCGGAACCGCGCGTCCGGACATGGTGGTAAGGCTGGCCGGCGGGAAGAACATCGTCGTGGATTCCAAAGTGTCACTCGCCGCCTATCTTGAGGCCGCCGAGACAGCCGATGAGCGGGCCCGCGAGGCCAGGCTCGCCGCCCATGCGCGGCACCTGAAGGAGCATGCCGACAGGCTGGCAGCAAAGGCGTACTGGTCGTTGCTCAGCCCGGCGCCCGAGTTCGTCGTGCTCTTCATTCCCGGCGAGGCATTCCTGGCCCCGGCGCTCGAGGTCGACCCCGGCCTGCTCGAGTACGCGATGGCCAGGAAGGTGCACATCGCCACGCCCACGACTCTGGTCACTATGTTGCGGACGGCTCAGTATGCCTGGCAGCAGGAAGCCCTGGCGGATAACGCGCGCGCCGTCTTCGAGCTTGGCCGGGAGCTTTACGAGCGCCTGAGCGGCCTCGGCGGCCACGTCGAGCTGGTTGGCAAGTCGCTGACCAGCGCCGTCGCCGCCTACAACCGCGCGGTCGGCGCGCTGGAAAGCAGAGTTCTCGTCACCGCGCGCAAGCTCAACCAGCTCGGCGTCACCGACGCGGAGTTGGCGGCGCCCCAGCCGGTCGACGTGCCGCCGCGCACGATCTCCGCACCCGAGTTCGTCACCGGCCCCGCGCCCGCGCTCAGCGCGGTTGTGACGCGGATTCCCGCCGCTGAAACCTCTGATCTCATGGAGAATAACCGGGCGCAGGACTCACTCCCTGCCCAGCAAGGCGAGTCCCGCGCGTTCGGAGTTGTTAATTGACTGGCCAACGGAGCGGGCCGGAATTCGCCTGGCGCGAGCTGTGGCCACTAATGACCACCCGGGGTGCACTGGCGGCCATGTTCATCATGTTCCTGCTGGCTGACCTGGGCGCGGGCTGGCTGCACATGGTCGCGTTGACCGGATTCGGTTTTGCCGCAGGGAGCGCGGCGGCGGCTGGTCGTACCCGGCGGCAGGATCTCCTGCTCGTTGCGACCTCGCCGCCGGCGATCTTCCTGGCCGCCGTCACGGCAGGCGAGCTGATCACGCTGCACCTCGATCACGTAGCGGCGTCGCCGGGACTCGTGCTCGCCGACATTTTCCTGACGCTGAGCACCGCCGCGCCGTGGCTGTTCGGCGGGCTGGCCGGGGCTCTGCTGATCGCCACGGTCCGGGGCCTGCCACAGTGCGTCAGGGACCTGCGGGCGCGGCTGACAGGCAGAGTCATGGCAGAAGAGCCGCCAGCCAGGCCGGGTAGTTGGGCGCCCGATGGCGTCCGTCGGGCGCCCGACGGTGTCCGCCGCCGGATCTCGTAGCGGCCAGCTTTTCGGCAGGCCGGCCCGCTCGGCACGCCGCGCTAGCGTCGAGGACTGCGCAATTCCCTGGGCAGCGCGAAGGACATGCTCTCCCGCACGGCCTCGACCTCTTCGATCGTCGAGAATCCCGCCTCCACCAGCCGGTCAAGCACCTGCGAGACCAATTCCTCAGGAACCGACGCGCCGCTGGTCACGCCGATCGTGGTGGCTGACTCCAGCCACGCCTGGTCGATCGCCGCTGCGTCGTCTACCAAGTAGGCATTGGACGCCCCGGCATCGAGGGCCACCTCAACCAGGCGGACCGAGTTGGACGAGTTGGTTGAGCCGACGACGATCACCAGGTCCGATTCCTTGGCGATCTGCTTGACCGCGGCCTGCCGGTTCTGGGTCGCGTAGCAGATGTCGTCGCTGGGCGGGTCGATCAGCAGCGGGAACCGCTCCCGCAACGCCGCGACCGTCTGCGTGGTCTCGTCGACCGACAGGGTCGTCTGGGACAACCAGGCGAGCTTGGCCGAATCGCGCACGTCGATGTTCGCGGCGTCCTCCGGACCGTCCACCAGCCGGATATTGGCCGGCGCCTCACCCGTTGTGCCGACCACCTCCTCGTGGCCCTCGTGGCCGATCAGCAGGATTTCATAGCCCTGAGCGGCGAAACGACGGGCCTCGTTGTGCACCTTGGTGACCAGCGGGCAGGTCGCGTCGATCGTACGCAGCTTGCGGTCCTTCGCGGCTTCGTACACGTCAGGAGCGACGCCGTGCGCGGAGAAGACGACCACGGATCCCTCGGGAACCTCATCGGTCTCCTCCACGAAGATCGCGCCCCGCTCTTCCAGGGTCCGGACCACGTGCGTGTTGTGCACGATCTGCTTGCGCACGTAGACGGGCGCGCCGTACCGCTCAAGCGCGAGTTCCACAGCCTGGACCGCACGGTCGACACCCGCGCAGTAGCCGCGCGGTTTCGCAAGCAGGATGCGCCTGGTCGGTTCTGACATGGCATCCATCGTAGGCGAACTCCGGCGCCCCGCCGTGGGCGTGGCCCTGGCTCGGCGCCATTCACGGCGCGCCGTCGGCGAAACTCCCGTCAGCAGCGTTTATGCGGCACCATGTCGAGTGAGGGTTCGGACGCGGAGAGTAATGCCGCGCCCGCGCCTCATAGCCGTGCTGGCAAGGAGGCGATAAGGATGGCGCGGTTGCCGGATGCAGCCGGACAGCTCCGGAATGCCGGGAATAGTCGGAACGGCCGGAGAGAGCGGAATAGGACTGTGCCCAATATCCCCGCCATCCCGCTAAGAGTTCTACGAGGCTTTTTCGCCGGCCTCGGGCAGCTGCTGCTCGCCGCCGACCGGCTTCGCGAGGTAGGGCCCGAACGCGATCGTAACGGCCAAGACGAGCAGTTCGACCCTCCGACAGGCCTGGACGGCGAGCCGCAAGCTGGCCACGAGCGAGCCGAAGGCGATGCCCGGGCTGCGGCGCCGGTCGCTGGCGGTCGCGCCGGCGCCGGTCATCGCTCCCCCAAGGCCGGTGCACAGAGCTCCCACGCCAGGTCAGCGACTCGGCCGCGCGCGGCCAGGCGCGGACAGCCAGGCATGCCGACGAGATTCCGCTCGCTCGACGCGACCGGAAATGTCCGCATACTGACTCCCGATATGCCTGCGGAAACCCCGGGTGCCGCGAGGCCGAAGGCTGCTTCCCGGCCGAAAGGGAAGACCGCCACGCGCTCAAGGTCGAGGACCACCTCCCGCGCCGTCGCGGCTGATCTGCCCGTACCGGGCTACGATGCCCTCTCGCTGCCGTCCATTCGCGCGCGACTTCGCGGCCTGGACGTGGCACAACTGCGGGTACTCTGCGACCACGAGAAGTCAGGCGCGAAACGCGCCGACGTCGTGACGATGCTCGAGCGCAGGATTGCCAAGCTGGAGACTGCCGCGCGCGATGTCACTTGAGACAAGCGCTGAGACGCCGATCCCTGTCCGCACCGTGCTGCGGCTGGTCGGCGACTGGATCGGCAGGCTCGGCCGGGTCTGGGTGGAAGGCCAGATCGCCGAGCTCAGCAGGCGCGGCGGCGCGGTCTACCTGACCCTGCGCGATCCTGTGGCCGTCGTATCGGTCCGGGTCGTCTGCCCGCGCACTGTCTTCGACGCGGCCGAGCCCGCACCGTCCGAAGGCGCGCGCGTTGTCGTCTGGGCTAAGCCAGACTTCAACATGACCAGGGGATCCTTCTCTCTGAGCGCGCTGGAGCTTCGCGCGGTCGGCATCGGCGAACTCCTGGCCAGGCTAGAGCGGCTGAAGCGGAGCCTGGCCGCCGAGGGACTCTTCGCCCGAGAGCGCAAACGGCGGCCGCCCTTCCTGCCCAGGCTGATCGGGCTGATCTGCGGCCGGGACTCCGCGGCTGAACGGGATGTACGGGAGAACGCGGCACGCCGGTGGCCGTCGGTGCGGTTCAGGGTCGAGCCGGTCGCCGTGCAGGGTGCGTTCGCCGTCTCCGAGGTCACCGACGCCCTGAGGGCGCTCGACGCCGACGCGGAGGTCGATGTGATCATCATCGCCCGCGGCGGCGGCTCGCTCGAGGACCTACTGCCCTTTTCGGACGAGTACCTGATCCGTGCCGTAGCCGCGTGCCGGACGCCGGTGGTCAGCGCGATCGGTCACGAGCAGGACGTCCCGCTGCTCGACCTGGTCGCCGACGTGCGGGCGTCGACCCCGACCGATGCCGCCCGGCGCGTCGTACCCGACATCAGCGAGCAAATCGCGATCATCTCGGAGCTGAGGTCGCGGGCGCGGCGGCAGCTGGCTGGCCGGCTTGACCGGGAGGCTGCCTGGCTGAAGGACATCAGGTCCAGGCCGGTCCTGGCCAGCCCTGCTGCCGAACTAGACCGCCGGCAGGAGCAGGTCCTGGCCCTCGCCGAGCGCGCGCGCCGATGCCTCGGGTCCGGGCTGGACCGGGCCAGGGCCGATCTGGCACACACCAGGGCCCGCCTGATAGCCCTCTCGCCAGCGGCCACCCTCCGGCGCGGCTATGCGATCGTCCAGCGCGCCGACTCGACGGTAGTGCGGTCCGCGCGAGACGTCGCCAGTGCGGAACCGCTTCTCATCCGGCTCGCTTCGGATCAGATAAATGTGACTGTGAGCGACTAGAAATCACGCTCTGAGTTGTCCGTCGGAACGCCGTTGTTACTTACCTTGCGTGGCGTTTCGTCTCGCGAGCGGGACTCAAAAACTAAACTGTCGCCCAGCCCAACAACGATTGCCCGGTGCCGCGAGCGGGGAACGTAGACCCCTGGCCAGAGGAAACACCTCCTTGGCCGGGGGAGCGCCCGGCGAAAGCCGGGCGCGAATTCAGCTGCGAGCGCTTTCATTGACCGTGCCAAACAGGGAGGACATGGCGTGCCGGTACAGCCAACTTCCCAGCCGGCAACCTCCCAGCTCGCAACCTCCCAGCCGACAACCTCCCAGCCGGCAACCTCCCAGGCGCCAAGCTCCCCCTCGAGCTCTCAGTCCCCAGCCGGAGAGCCCGGCAAGGCCGCCTGGCGGGCGCCTGGCCTAGACGGCGTGCGCGCGCTCGCGGTCCTGTCCGTCCTGGCGTTCCACGAGAGCCTGCCTTGGATACCTGGCGGATTCCTCGGCGTCGATGTCTTCTTCGTGCTCAGCGGTTACCTCATCACCGACTTGCTTGTGGTGAGGGTTCGCCGGGACGGCCGGATCGGGATCAGCAATTTCTACCAACGTCGTGCCCGCCGCCTGCTGCCCGCGCTGGCGCTGATGCTGGTCACGGTGACTGCGGCGGTCAGCCTGCTGGAACCGGGCCAGCGTGCCGCGCTGCGCCCCGCCCTGCTTGGCGCGGTGACCTACACGAGCAACTGGTGGCAGGCGCTGGCACAGCAGTCCTACTTCTCGCGTTTCGGGCCGCCGCCGGTCTTCCAGCACCTGTGGTCGCTCGCCGTAGAGGAGCAGTTCTACCTCATCTGGCCGCTGCTGCTCGCCGCGATCCTGGTCATGGTGCGCCGGCCTGCGGCCCGTGCGCTGTTCGCCTGGGGCGGGGCGCTCGCCTCTGCCCTGGTCGCGATCGTCATCTATGGCCCCGGCGCAGACCCGTCGCTGGTGTACTACGGCACCGACACGCATGCCAGCGCCCTGATGGTGGGCGCGGCACTGGCGATAACGTGGCCGCTCGCGAGCGTCGCAGCAGCGGCGGGCAAGACACGCAGAGCGCTCGACGTAGCGGGTACCGCAGGCCTGCTGATACTGGCCTGGGCAATGTGGCACCTCGGAGGGTCCGATCCGGTGCTCTACCCGTACGGCCTGGTGCTTGCCGCGGCGGCCGCCGGAGGCCTCATCCTCGCTGCGGCCGCCCCGGGCAGGATCGGCTCGCTGCTGTCCTGGAAGCCGCTGCGCTGGCTGGGCATCAGGTCCTACGGCGTCTACCTGTGGCACTGGCCGGTCATCGCGATCAGCGCCGGCCTGGCGCCACGCTCGGCTACGTCGGCTCCCGCCCGGCTGACCGATGCTGTCCTGCCCGTAGCGCTGGCAGCCGCGTCGTGGCGCTGGCTTGAGGAGCCGATCCTGCGCAACGGGTTCCGTTCGGAACTGACGCACCGAGCCCGGCTTCTGCTGATCGGGCCGAGGGGCATCCTGACAACTCCCGCAGCAGCCGTGCCCGTCCTTACCGCAGTCGTCACGCTCAGCGTCGCCTGCACAGCCGGATACGGCATCCTGAACCCGCAGCGTGGCCGGACCCTGCAGGCGCAGATCACCAACGGAGCCCGGTTCAGCTCTACCACCGTGCCGTCAGCCCAGCCCGCCGGACAGCCTATGCCGTGGTGGATCGAACCCGGCCGCATGCCGTTCGGCGAGAGCCTGCATGTTAAGCCCACGAAGCCGCTGCGCGCGCCTGGCGCCATGGTCATGGCCATCGGTGATTCTGTCATGCTGGCATCGGCGCCAGAACTCGCTCAGGCAATGCCAGGCATTTACGTCAACGCGAAAGTGAGCCGGCCAATGTATGCCGGCATATCCCTCGTCGATCAGCTGGCCAGGGCCAAGCGGCTACGGCAAGTAGTGATCGTGGGCCTCGGCACCAACGGCCCTGTCACCGCCAGCCAGGTCAGCCAGCTCAGGACGGCGGTCGGCGACCGGTGGCTGGTGCTCATCAATACGTTCGTGCCCAGATCCTGGCAGCACGAAGTCAACTCAACGCTAGCCCGCGCCGCGAGCCGCTACCCAAACGTGCTGCTCGTCAACTGGCACAGCGCGATCGAGCATCACCAGAGCCTGCTCTGGAACGACAACATTCACCCTCAGCCGGTTGGCGGCAAGCTGTACGCCAAGGTCGTGCGCAAGGTTGTCCTGTCGGCCCTCGGCAAACAACCGAGGTTGCGCGAGCCCACGCGACGGCATGCTCCGGTGACCGGCTTTCTTCTGCACGCCAGTTACGCCACCCTGTATTAATGGCGGAACGCCCGGCAGCGAAGCGGCCGAACTACGAGCAGGCCCGCGACGAACTCGCTGAGCTGGTTAAGCGGCTTGAGGCAGGCGGACTGACTCTCGAGCAGTCGCTAGAACTGTGGGAACGCGGCGAGCAGCTCGCCGCGATCTGCGAGGAGTGGCTGGAGGGTGCGCGGGCCAGGCTGGCCGCCGCCATCAAGCCCCAGGACGACGACTCCGGGCGCGACGACAACCAGGCGCGGCCGTTCTGAGCGGCCAGCAGCCGAGCCTGCCCGCCAGGCCTGACCTGGCAACCAGACCTCACCTGTTCGTGGCCCTGCTACGTAGGATTCGAAGGTGGCAAGCCGCCCGCACGGTCAGCCGCGGGACGCCTAGAGGCCGGGAGGCACAGCGATGGCTCAGGAGAGCATGCCGATAACGCTGGAAACCGAACCAAGCGCCCCGGACCGTAACCTGGCGCTTGAGCTGGCCAGGGTCACTGAGGCTGCTGCCCTCGCGGCCGGGCGCTGGGTCGGTCGAGGCGACAAGAACGGTGCCGACGGCGCGGCAGTCAGCGCGATGCGGCAGCTGATCAGCACGGTGTCCATGAACGGCGTCGTAGTTATCGGCGAGGGCGAGAAGGACAAAGCCCCCATGCTGTTCAACGGAGAGCAGGTCGGCGACGGCACAGGACCCGACTGCGACGTCGCCGTCGACCCGATCGACGGCACACGTCTGACCGCCAACGGAATGCCCAACGCGATCGCGGTCATCGCCGTCAGCGCTCGCGGGTCGATGTACGACCCGACCGCCGTGTTCTATATGTCAAAGCTCGTAACAGGCGCTGAGGCCGCGGATCTCGTGGACATCGACGCACCACCCGCCGCCAACATCGCTGCCGTGGCCAGGGCCAAGCACATTTCGCCGCACGACGTCACGGTGGTCATGCTGGACCGGGAGCGGCACGGAGAACTCATCTCCCAGGTGCGCACCGCGGGGGCGCGGATCAAGCTGATCACCGACGGCGACGTTGCCGGGGCGATCCTGGCGGCGCGCGAGGGCACCGGAGTCGACCTGCTGCTCGGCATCGGCGGCACCCCTGAAGGAATCATCGCCGCGTGCGCGATCAAGTGCCTCGGCGGAGTCATGCTCGGCAAGCTGGCACCGCGCGATGAGCAGGAGCGCCAGAAGGCGATAGCGGCCGGACATGACCTTGATCGCGTTCTAACCGCCGACGACCTGGTCTCCTCCGACGACGCCTTCTTTGCGGCGACGGGCATCACCGATGGCGACCTGCTGCAGGGTGTGCGATACAGGTCGGGCGGCGGCGCGACGACCCACAGCCTGGTCATGCGGGCAAGATCTGGAACGATACGCAACATTCACAGCGAGCACGCGCTATGGAAGGTGTCCCGATACTCGGTCGTGCCCTACTGACCGCTCGCGCCGACCCTACGGCTGCGCCATAGCCCTGGCCGCCCTGCGGCTGACCGCCAGCGCGATCGCCGCGCGGTCACCACTTTCACCGCGCCGCAGAGGGTAAATGTGCGGACCTCGACAACGGCATTCCCAGCGGCCGGCGAGTTGGCCGCCCTGGTCTTGTCCCGCACACTCCTGGTGCCAGCGAACGATCGGCCGACCAACTCGACAGCAACGCCCGCCGGAACGATCAGGCGGATCTCCCCGGCGACGGCCACGGCATCGATCGTGATCCGCGGCTTTTGCAGCACGGCGTCCCGCAGGTCGAGCAGCACCTTGCCGAAGAACGCGGTGACTGTGAAGAACTCGGGCACCACCCACCTGCCGTCGCGCCGTTCGCGGGCGAAAGCCGCCGTGACTGAGCGCCGCGGATAGAGCCTGATCGGCTGTCCAGACGGCAGCGCGAGGTCGGCGGTCAGACCAGTCAGCTCCCCGAGCGTCCTGGCCGCTAGGGCGCGTTCCGAGCGCTCGGCGTGCTCGGGCAGTGTCAGCCTGCCGTCCGCGGCGGCCTGGCTCAGCAGGTCGATCACAAGCTCGCGGTCCGCGTCCGAGGCGCGCAGGTCATGGGGTCCCGGCCGCAAGCTCACAGCCCGACAATACAGGACCCCAATCCGATAGCCAGAAATGCCGAAATGCCGGGCTATCCGGCGGCGATCCTGGCCGCGCCAACCGGCCGCCGATTCGCCCAGCACGCAGGCGAATTGGCGGTCCACGCCGGGCTGAGAGTCAGCCCGCGTAGCGCTCGCGGGCCGCTTGCCCGACGGGGCAGCCACCCGCCGCTCCACGGCAGACGCCGATGTCGCAGAGCCGGCAGATCCAGCGCGTCGCGCCAGGACCGCGCATCATGCCGACGAGAACCTTTCCGGCGAGGCGCTCGAAGGTCGCCCGCTCGGCCGGGGCGAGCACTGAGAGCGACCGCTCGAGGACATCGGCTCGCGCGCGCGACACCCGGGCGGCCGCGGCCTGCCCTGCTTCGGTCAGCACGATCGAAGTGCTACGCCCGTCGACGCCGGACTCACGCCGCACATAGCCCGACTCGGCGAGCCGGTCTACCAGCCGCACCGTACCCGACGAGGTCAGCCCAAGGACCTGGCGAAGCCGGTCGATCGACGGACGGTCGAGAAAGTGCAGCAGCGCGGAGAGCGCCGCAGCAGCGGAGTCCGACCGGCTTGCCGCCTCGGCCGTGGCGTCCGCCGCCTGGTCGGCTACGACGAGCGACATCGCCCCCAGGAGATTTGCTGCCCGGTCCAAGCTGCCGCCTGCGGCCGAGTCAGCCAAGTTCGTAGTCGAGGGTGAACTCGCCGCCCGACCCGCTCGTGGTTACCGCCGTGCCCGTGCCGCGCAAGCCGCGTAGCTGGCCCGTCGCCGAGCCATCGACAACCTGCCAATTCGTCTGCGCCTGGCCGCCGGAGAAAGCTCCGTCGGCGCGGAGCACGAAGCTCCCATTCCGCCCGCCGAGCTTGCCCGTGGTGTGCTGGAAGCCGGTGAACGACGCCGAGCCGTCCTCCTGGTAGCACATCACTGCTTCCCAGCCGCCTTCGGCTTCCAGATCCCCGTCGAAGCCGAAGGTCACGCGCGCCTTGGTCAGCTTGCCGCCGTTCTCGAGCTCCTCGTAGGTGTTCTCCTCCCAGCCAGCGACCGTGAACGTTCCCTTAGCCTGCGTCGTCATGCTGTCTCCCGATAACTCGTAGCTAGGTTAATGTGTGAGTCACACATTAATCTAGCAAGCCCGGGTCCGCGGGCTAGCGGCGCGGCGCGCGGGCTAGCAGCGCGGGCCCGCCGGCCGCATCGCGGCCAGCAGTCTGGGTTCAGCCATGATCACGGACACTTTTCCGCGGCAGATTCAGAAGAGTGTCCGTGATCATGCGGCCGGCAGCTTGCCGGCCGGCCTTACCGGCCGGCGATGCTCTCGTCTTCGCCTAGCGCGACCCTGAGCACGGTCTCCGCGGCGTCGACGGCGGCCCGCGCGGTAATGGCATACGTGTGCGCGCGGTCGAGTTCGTTCAGGGCAATGCAGTCGAAGGCGACGCGCACGTCGTGCGCGGCCTGCTTCAGCTGCCGCGAAGCCTCGTCCAGGTCGACGCCGTTGCCATGGGTTTCAGCAATGCCAGTCATCGGCCATTCCTTCACGGTCGGGGGGCGCGATTCAGCCTCGGTGCAGGCTAGCTACCCACCCCAGGCCACGGCATTCCGCTGCCATCGGTGCCGCAACCCATGAGCTACATCCCGGGCCAGGTCCGGGCCGTCCGCCCGGGGGGTAAGGCCGGGCGAACTACGATGAAGCCGTCCCTGGTCCCGCACGAGGATGTGCCGTCTGATGCCCGATTTCAACTACACCGACCTGCTGCCGCTCGGACCGGATACCACCAAGTACCGCCTGGTGAGCGAAGCGGGAGTCGCCCCGCGCCGTGCGTTGAACCGCGAGTTCCTCGAGGTTGAGCCCGAGGCACTCACCCTGCTGACAGCGCAGGCCATGCACGATATCGCGCATCTGCTCCGGCCAGCTCACCTCCGCCAGCTGCGGTCGATACTCGACGATCAGGAAGCTTCCCCTAACGACCGCTTCGTTGCCACCGACCTGCTCAAGAACGCGTGTATCGCCGCGGGCGGAGTGCTTCCGATGTGCCAGGACACGGGCACCGCGATCGTGCTGGGCAAGCGCGGGCAGCAGGTTCTGACGCGCGGCCGCGACGAGGAGCACGTCGCCCGCGGCGTGTACGACGCCTACACGAAGCTGAACCTGCGGTACTCACAGCTCGCGCCGCTGACGATGTGGGACGAGCGGAATACGGGGACTAACCTGCCTGCCCAGATCGAACTGCAGGGGGCGGATGGAGCCGAGTACAAGTTCCTGTTCATGGCCAAGGGCGGCGGCTCAGCGAACAAGTCGTACCTATATCAGGAGACGAAGGCCGTCTTGAACCCGCAGCGGATGACGGCCTTCCTTGATGAGAAGCTGCGAGCGCTCGGCACCGCCGCCTGCCCCCCGTATCACCTGGCGGTCGTGATCGGCGGGACGACCGCGGAGTACGCGCTGAAGACTGCGAAGTATGCCTCGGCCAAGTACCTCGACTCGCTGCCGACGTCGGGCACGATGAGCGCGCACGGATTCCGCGATGTTGAGCTCGAGCAGGCGGTGCTGGAGATCACCAGGCGCAGCGGCATCGGCGCGCAGTTCGGCGGTAAGTACTTCTGCCACGACGTCCGGGTGATCAGGCTGCCGCGGCACGGCGCGTCCTGCCCGGTCGCGATCGCGGTCTCATGCTCTGCCGACCGGCAGGCACTCGGCAAGATCACCCGGGACGGGATTTTCCTCGAGCAACTCGAGAACGACCCTGCGCAGTATTTGCCTGACACCGCAGACTCCGAGCTTGACGGCGACGTGGTGCGGATCGACCTGTCGCGGCCGATGGGCGAGATCCGGGCGGAGCTATCGAAGTACCCGATCAGGACGAGGCTGTCGCTCACCGG